>JAICJP010000292.1 GCA_025928375.1 Candidatus Sulfotelmatobacter sp. | reverse complement strand
CTCGCCCAAACTGCAGCCTTACACCGCTCTGCCGCCACGTTGAATCCCGCAACTTTCATCATTGCCATACCCCGACGTTCCATTACCATGGAGCGTTTTCCATGACGGACGGAACTCAGTACGTGGGCTGGCTCACTCCCCGGCGGCTGCGGGCGCACGGATTGATCCTCGGCGTTGCTCTCTGGTCCATCTACCTGTGGACCGTGGCCACTCCCGGACTGCGAGACCGCAACGGAAATCTCAAAGGCACCGACTTCCTGCACTTCTATACCTTGGGCCTGATCGCGCGTGAGCACCGCGGACCTGAGCTGTACGACATGAAAGTACAGTCCGAACTCGCACCGACGCATGTGCCCCAAGCCTCTGGACTTCCCTATCTTCCTTTGTATCCGCCCCAGACATCAATCCTGTTCGCGCCACTTGCTCATCTCTCCTACGCCCATGCTTTGGTTGTGTGGTGGATGGTGTCCGCCATCCTTTACTTTCTCTGTTGCTATTGGGTCTGGCGAACGTGCCCGAATCTGCAAACGCACCGAGTGACAGTCGCGATCCTGGCGGCCGCATTCCCTGCCCTCTTTCACCTGATTGCTTGGGGGCAGACCTCGGCGCTTGCCCTGGCGTGCTTCACGGGCACTTATCTCAGTCTGCGCAGCAAGCGTCAGTTTCTCGCCGGAATCGTGGTGGGGTGTCTTGCTTTCAAACCGCAACTCGCGCTTGCCGTAGCCGTTGTCTTTATTGCGGCTGGCGCAGGGAAGGTAGTCATTGGCGCCACGCTGAGCGGACTGGCGCAATTCCTGGTCGGAGTGCTTTATTACGGGTCACAGGCATTTCACGACTGGTTGCGGATGCTGGGCAATTTGCGCTCAGCATTGCCCTTTCTCGAGCCTAAAATCTACCAGACGTATTGCCTGAGGACGTTCTGGTCCATGCTGATTCCCATCCCAGGACTCGCGTTGGTTTTGTACGCGCTCAGCGCTGCGTTGCTGCTGGGCATCACGATCTTATTGTGGCGACGTCCATCCATGCCGCTCAGCGTGCGCTTCTCCGCGCTGCTCTTCGCTACGGTGTTGGTCGCGCCTCATCTCACGGTCTACGACTTGGTGATCCTGGCGCCAGCGCTCCTATTGCTCCCCGATTGGCTGATCAGCGTGCCCATGAATGACGTCAAATCCAACATTGGGACCGCCCTGTACTGCGCGTACCTGTTTCCCGTAGCTCCGATTGCATGGTTGGCGCACGTTCAACTTGCGGTAATCGCCATGTCAGCTGTGATTTTTCTGCTCTGGCGCCAAAGCAGGTCCAGTCCCCTGGAGCGATCGGCGAACACGTAGCCCCCGTGTTACTCGTGTCGCAAAGATTCAATTGGATCCAGCCGCGCTGCCCGGAACGCCGGCACCATGCCGCTGATCAGGCCCACGGCCCCCAGGATGATGGTGGAAGCAAGCAGAGTCCCCGGGGCAATGATCAGCCGGATATCGCCCGCCTCGCCATTCTTCGCGAAAGCGCTGTACAGGGTGAGGCGTCCCACGGACAAAGCCACGGTGTACGCGAGAATCACTCCCAGCACGCCACCGATAAAGGTAATAGTCAAGGCCTCGGCCAGAAATTGCAGCAGGATGTACCGCGACTTCGCTCCCAGCGCCTTGAGTACGCCGATCTCGCGCGTGCGCTGTGTGACCGAGACCAGCATGATGTTCATCAATCCCACGCCGCCGATTCCCAGCGTTAACGTCCCGATGAAGCCCATCAGGATCTTCAGGCCGAGCGTGATGATCTCGAACTGGTGCAATTGCGTCATGAGATTGAAGACTCGCACCGCCTGCCGGTCCGACGAATTGAACTTGTGTTGCCCCGCCAGGATGGTGCGCACCGCCGGCTCGATGCGGGTATATTCCGGAGTCTGATAATTGAACCAGATCGTGTCCAGATAGTGCGTGTCCTTCAAATCGCTCATGGTGGTGAACGGCACGTACACCACGCGATTGATGTCGTCATTGCCTTCCTGCATCTTGGCGCTGAGCACACCCACGACCTCGAAGCTCAACCCATCCAGGCGGATGTGTTCACCCAGAGCGCTGCGTCCGGAAAACAGCTTCTCTTTGGCCTCAGACCCGATGACCGCCACTCGCCCATGCTGGACCTGGTCCTCCATGTTGTAGAAGCGACCCTCTCCCAGCTTCAGCGAACGGATGGAGTAAACATTGGGATCGTTCCCGCTGACCGGAAACGTGAAGGAGCGGTTCTCGTACTGCACATTTACCTGTTTCCCCACTTCCGGCGTAATGTGCGTGATCTGGGGAAGGTTGGTGGTGAGCGCATCCACATCTTCCTGGGTGAACCGGATCTGCTGTCCGGACTTCTGTCCCCCCGCCTGCATGGAAGTCTTGCCGGGCACAATGATCACCAGCTTCGTGCCGAAGTTGGCGAAGATGTTGGCGCAAGCCCGCCCGAATCCGTCACCATAAGCGAGCAGCATGACCACGGTCGCGATCCCCCATGCCATGCCCAGCATAGTGAGCGCCGTGCGCCGCCGGTTGTGGCGCATCGCGTTATAGGATTCCTGAAGCAGATCGCGCCACATGGTCGATTACTCCTGCCGCAGCGCTTCGACGGGTTGCAGCATGGCCGCCTTGCGCGCGGGATACAAGCCGGCTACAACTCCAGCCAGGGTCAAACTGCCAATCGCCAGCATCGCCGACATCGGAACCAGCTTGGGTGGATCGAATCCCTGCGGCCCCTGGACGCCTCCCATCAGCGCCATCAGTCCACCGGCAAAGGCCATGCCCAACATGCCGCTCCCTAACGTGAGCACCAGTCCCTCGAGAAAGAAATGCAGCAGAATACTCCGGTTGGTCGCACCCAGCGCCTTGCGCAAACCGATCTCGCGCGTGCGTTCGCTGACTGCCACCAACATGATATTCACTACCCCGATCGCGCCCAAAGCCAGCGTGACGATCCCGACCGCCCCCAGAAACATGTTCATGACATCAAAGATCGTCCCCACCATCTGCGATTCTTTGATCGAGTCCCATTCGTCAAATGCGTTCTCGTCGCTGGCGTCGAAGCCGTGATTGCGGGCAACAATCTGGTGGACCTCCTGGCGCGCCAGTTCGTGATCCGACCTCACTTCGGGCTGGTACTCAATGAACGAAATTGAGTTCTCATGGTTCTCCCCCTTCAGCGGGAAATTCGCCGCCATCACCTGAAAGGGAATATATCCGCGCATGTTCAGCCACATGTTATCGCCGCGCCCCAGATGAGGCAGGCTCCCCACCACCTCGAAGCGCTGGCCGTTAATCAAAACAAAGGCTCCGACAGACGGCCTGCCGGGAAACAGCGTCTTGAGCAACTCATTCCCCAGCACGATGACATTCCGCCTCTGCGACCCGTCCAGATCGTTCAGCCAGCGTCCTTCTTTGAGCGGAAGATAGCTGATCTCGTTCAATTGCGGCTGGGTGCCCAGGATCTCGCCGCTGCCGCTCGCGAACTCGCTGACCTCGTGCAGATCGCTACGCGAGATGATGGGCACGGCATTGCGCACGTGGCCCGCTTGTTTTATGTCGAGGTAGTCCTGGTTGGTGAGCAAATAGGACCGCGCCGACGTCATGTTGCCTTTGACCGCGGGGGCTCGCCCGGGAAAAAGAAACATGATGTCTTTGCCGAATTCCGACAACTCCCGCTTGTTCCCCGACCGGAAGCCCTCCCCCACACCAACCAGCAGGAGAAGAGAGCCGACCCCCCACGCAATGCCAAACATGGTCAGGAACGAGCGCAGCTTGTGCGCCCACAGGTTGCGAAAGATTTGGGCGAGGATGTCGGAGACACTACGCATAAGCGAAAGACGCGCCAGCTCTCAGATTGTCACTGCGGGGCCGAGAACCCGAACATACGGGTCCTATTAAGAGTTACGTCTGCAGGGCCAGAAAGGTTCCCAAAAAGAAGCGGCGGTTCGATGCAGGTTCTGCCAAAAAGCTTAGTCCATCTCGAGTTTCTCCCCGGGCGTGGAGGAGCACTACATTTGGCAGCTATCCCCGTTTTGATTAGACTAGCGCGCTATGCCCACAACCAAACGTATCTGCCTGCTGCTTTTTGCTTGGATGCTGGCTTCCGCCGTCGGGGTAATCGCGCAATCACAATTTACTTTGGAGCAAGTGCTGGGATCGCCGTTCCCCACAGGACTCGTGTCCGCTGAGCAGGCAAACCGGGTCGCCTGGGTCTTCGACGCCAAGGGCGTCCGCAATGTTTGGATCGCCGACGGGCCTGACTTCGCCGGAACCGCTCGCCCACTCACCCGCTACAACGTGGACGATGGGCAACCGATCGCAAGTCTGCGCCTTACGCCGTCCGGCAAAACTGCGCTGTATGCCTTGGGCACCGAAATCAACGATACTCAGGAAAGCGCCAATCCCCAAAGCTGGACCAAAGGCGCCAAGCAGCAGGTATTCGCCGTAGATGTTGATGCCAGGAATGCCGCGCCTCGTTTACTGGGCGAAATGGGATGCGCCGAGGAAGGCTGCGAAGATATCCAGATCTCTCCCGATGGCAAGCAGGCCCTCTGGTCCGCCAAAAAAAAGTTGTGGATCGCCAGCATTGATGGCAAGCAGCAGGCCAAAGAGCTGGCCACGGTTCGCGGCGACGCGGTTTCCCCCAAGTGGTCCCCGGATGGCAAGCACATCGCGTTTGTCAGCGAGCGCGGCTCTCACAGCTTCATTGCCGTCTACGATTTCGGTGGCGACTCGATTCACTACCTCGCCCCCAGTGTCGATAAAGATTCCCTGCCGCGCTGGTCCCCGGATGGCAAGCAGATCGTCTTTGTCCGGACGCCGGGACAAGAAGCCAAACTCCCTCTGATTCCGCTACGCCCGCAACCCTGGTCCATGTGGATCGCGGACGAAGCCACCGACACGGCCCATCAACTCTGGCATAGCGGCGACAAACTTGACGATTCCCTGCCCGGCCTCAGTGAGGACACCTCGCTGAACTTCGCGGACGGACGCATTGTCTTCTCCTCCGAGCAGGACGGCCGCAATCACCTCTACTCGATCCCGGCCAGTGGCGGCACCCCCACGCTGCTGACGGCTGGCGACTTCGATGTGGAAGACGTGACCCTCACCCCGGACAAGAAGTCGGTGATTTTTTCCTCGAATCAGGATGATGTCGATCGCCGCCATCTGTGGCACGTGTCGGTTTCAGGCGGCTCGCCGCAGGAAGCGCTCACGAAAGGCGAGACGATGGAGTGGGCCCCCGTCGTAACCGCCGATGGCAAGAACATTCTCTGTCTGGGTTCAACCGCCACCATCCCAGCCATGCCGTACCAGCTCACAGCAAATGGGCGCGAGATGATCGCCAAACACGCCCTCGGCGATTTCCCCTCCTCCTCCCTCGTCACACCGAAGCAGGTGATCTTCAAAAGCGAAGATGGAGTGATGTTGCACGGCCAGCTCTTCCTTCCGCGCAACAGCGCCGGAAAAGTCCCCGGACTGGTTTTCATGCATGGCGGCCCCATCCGCCAAATGATGCTCGGCTTCCATTACATGGACTACTACCACAACGCTTATGCCATGAATGAGTACCTCGCCAGCCGCGGGTACGCTGTGCTCTCCGTCAATTATCGTCTCGGAGTGATGTACGGACGCGCCTTCCGTGAGCCCCCGAATACGGTCTGGCGTGGCGCCGCTGAATACAAAGATGTCGTCGCCGCCGGCCGCTACCTGCAATCGCTTCCGGAAGTGGATGGCGACAAGATCGGCCTGTGGGGCGGATCCTACGG
>JAICJP010000181.1 GCA_025928375.1 Candidatus Sulfotelmatobacter sp. | reverse complement strand
TTTATGGTGTCGGGCGGAACCTATGGCACCGAAGAGATCGTGCATGGCGCCGGCTACGGACGGGGCATCCTGATCCTGCTCATCACGCCGCTGCTCTGGAGCCTGCCCACAGCCTTCATGATCGGGGAGTTATCGAGCGCGCTGCCCTTCGAGGGCGGATACTACGCCTGGGTGCGCCGCGCAATGGGCAACTTCTGGGGATTCCAGGAAGCCTGGCTCTCGCTGATTGCTTCCATCTTCGATATGGCCATCTATCCCACCTTGTTTGTCGCGTACCTGACCCGGATGTTTCCGTGGTTTCAGGAAGGCAACCGCGGATGGTGGGTGGCGCTGGCGGTAGTGGTCGCCTGCGCACTGCTGAATATTGCGGGAGTGAAAGTCGTCTCCTTGACCTCGCTCTGGCTATTCTTCGCACTGTCGGCCCCATTCATCGCGGTCGTGTTGTTGGCCCCATTCAAACTCGGAGCCTTGGCCAACGCCGTCACAAAGCCGACGACGTCAAACGTGGATATCCTTGGCGGCCTGCTCATCTGCATGTGGAACTACATGGGATGGGACAACGCGTCGACGATCGCCACCGAAGTCGAGCGCCCGCAGCGGACGTACCCCCGTGCCATGCTCGCCGCGGTCACGATTGTGGCCATCAGCTACGTTCTGCCCTTCGCGGCCATGTGGATGACTGGGCTGAAAGCCACCGCCTGGGAAACCGGTTCCTGGGCTGATATTGCGGCCCTGATCGGTGGCCCTCTTCTGCGCATCGGCATTGTGCTCGGGGGCATGATTAGCGCCTTCGGCATGTTCAATGCGCTGGTGATGAGCTACTCGCGGCTGCCGCTGGCTATGGCGCAGGACGGGATGCTTCCGGCGGTCTTCGGGAAGCTGCAGAAGAAATCCCGTGCTCCGTGGGTCGCGATCATCGCTCTGGCGATTGGATGGGCTATGTGCCTGGGCCTGGGCTTCGCCCGCCTGGTCACGCTCGACATCCTGCTCTACGGAGCGAGCCTGTCCCTGGAGTTCCTCGCGTTGGCGGTCCTCCGCTTCCGCGAGCCGGATTTAAAGCGCCCGTTCCGTGTTCCGGGTGGAAAGCTGGGAGCCATTGCCATCGGCATTCCGCCGGTGCTTCTGCTCGCGTTTTCCGTGATCCGCAGCGAGCACGAGTCGATTCTGGGGATGAGTTCGTTCGCGTTCGGCATGATCCTGATCGCGGCCGGCGGTCTGGCCTATGTCATTAATCACCGGGTGAAACCGCAAGGCTGGTCGGTTGCTGAACCCAGTGAAGCGCAGTCTGCGGGATAAGTGAAATAATAGGAGACGGTCTGGAGCTGAGATCGCGCTAGACCCGTTTTCTCCCTATCTAGAAGCGAACCGCAAATCCGCTGGAAATGATTGGATAAACCTTCAAGAGCGACAAGCTGCTATTGATCTTCCGCTGCTCGGAAACGATGTTGCGCTGTACCTCAGCATTGCTCTGTGCTGAAGTGCAATTTACTCCGGGCGACGTACACACACTTCCGCCAAATGCCAGCGTGGTATTGGGACTGCCTTGAAACGCGATGCCAATCTCGAAAGGGAAGCTGAACCGGCTTCCTTCCTTCCGGGAGATCAAGTTCCCCCATCCGACAGTGATGGTGGGAGCCGCCCGGTTGAAGGTGATTTTGCCCTGCGCTGTCGCGGGGCTGGAAGGATCGCTATAGAACTTTACGCCGCCTAGCGTGAAGGATTTGTCAGCGGGCACCAATGCATTCGCCTTGATCGGATCGGCGGTGTAGGCCAGTAAGCCCGGGCTCACATGAAACCCGCCGGCCCAGGGAAAGAAGTCGTAGTGAGCTTCGAATGTTTTCAAATTCAGATGACCGTCGTAAGTAATCCCATCTTTGGTGAAGGTGTGGCTGAAGCCCAGAACGTTGAAACCTGCGCGCAGATTGCTGCGCTGGGTGACGCGTACGGCCGCCTCCAGACCTAGACCGAGAGACGAGAGTTTCACACCGATGCCGAAGTGGCTGGGGTTCACCGTATTTGGCTGGGTCGGCTGTGCGGCAGGCGATGCTTGATCGTGCGGCGCGCTTGTCTGACATTGGGCCGGTGGAGAGAACGCGCTCGACACAATGCTGCTGAACGCAAACAACAGCGCCAGTGGCCTCATGATGAATGCTCCTCAAAAAATGAGAGGACTGGAAGCCCAGTCCTCTGATTTAGACTCCTCCGTCCCCGGGCCGATAGGCCGAGGACCGGAGTTGCGCGGTCAAGCTGCTTTCGCCTGATCGCGGAAGGCCTTCACCTGATCATGCACGCGCTGCACACTGGTGGCCTGCCGTCTGACGATTTCGCCCACTGTCGATGGCAAGTTAGCACCGAGCGCTTTTTGGTAAGCGTCTTTGGCAACATCCTCTCCGTGCTCGAGCCAGTCGAGCACTGTATGATCATCGCCGCCCAGCGCGACCTTTGTATCGACCCATGCACGATGCAGCGCACCCTCGGCCGATCCGGATACTTTTTTCTCCGGCTTGCCCAGTCTGGCGAGTTCCGCCTGCAGTTCTTCGGCGAATTCTCGGCGTTCCGCACTGACCTCGATGAAAAATGATTTCAAGTCTGCCCTCTTTACTTTTTCTGCAGCCTCTTGAAAGCCGTTTTGCCCGTCCCGGCACCTTTCAATCAGATGTTCCACTACATCGATGGCATTGTTCTCGTCCATTTTGACCTCCGGCAGTTCGATGCAGGGTCCGTGTTCAGGTTTGGCGCATTTCTCCCGCACGGCCTGATATGGAACTAGAAGGGAAGGGAAGCCCTGCACTAGAATCGTTTGGGTACTCCATGACGAAGCGAAAATCCAAGGGAGCCTACATGATCTCGTCTGTCGCCGAGATGTACGGCATCCACCCCCAAACCCTGCGGCTCTACGAGCGCGAAGGCCTGCTCAAACCCTCTCGCACCGAAGGCAATACGCGCCTCTACACCGACGAAGATCTGGAACGCTTGGAATTCATTCTTTCCCTGGCGCGCGATCTTGGGGTTAATATCGCGGGCATGGCGATCATCCTGCAAATGCGCGAACGCATGGAGGAGATGCAGCGCCAGATTCAGGAGTTCGTCCAGTACATCCAGCAGGAAGTGTTGACCCGGGCCAGCGCGGCCGCGGACCCGTCCAAAGGAGCGATTGTCCCCGTGCGGCGGCAGATCGTCCCGAGCGAGTCATCGCCGCGCAAGCGCTGAAACTCTCGCCGTGCTCGATTGACAGTGGTAAAGGTATGATCAAGACGCAATGCTCCCGTTCAAGCTCGTTTACAGCGACGCCTATTTTCTGCCGATTGGCAAACATGTTTTTCCCGCGGAAAAGTACCGTCGCATCCGGGATCGACTGATTTCGACCGGTGTCGCAGATCCCGCTGACTTCCTGAAGCCGCAGCCCGCGACCGATCAGGACATTCTGCTCGTTCACAAACCCGAATATGTGCAGAAGCTGAAGACTGGGGCCCTGAGCCCGCGCGAAGAGATGGAGATGGAGATTCCCTACTCCCGCGACCTGGTCGACGCCTTCTGGCTAGCCGCAGGCGGATCGATATTGGCGGCCCAACAGGCGCTAAACGACCGGCTCTGCATCAGCATCGGCGGCGGATTCCATCATGCTCATGCCGATCATGGCGAAGGCTTCTGCATGATCCACGACGTTGCGGTCGCGATCCGTCGTTTGCAGCGCGATGACCGGATCCGCACCGCCATGACCGTGGATTGCGATGTCCATCAGGGCAACGGAACCGCCGCGATTTTCGCGGGCACCCGGACGGAGAGTCTTCCCTTGCCATCTGCGTCCGCATCGACTCTGAATCAGGATTGGGCGGCGAAAACTCGCATGCGTGGCGCCCATGCCGGGGATGTCTTCACCATTTCCCTTCACCAGCACAATAATTATCCGATGTACAAGCCGCCATCTTCGATCGACGTCGATCTCCCGGACGGCATTGGCGATGACGACTATCTTGCGTGGCTGGATAACGCGCTGAGCTCGGGCTTCCGGCAGTTCGAGCCCGACTTGCTTTGCTACGTCGCGGGCGCAGACCCGTATCGCGAAGACCAGCTCGGCGGCCTGGATCTGACGATTGAAGGCTTAAGGAAGCGAGACGAGCTAGTCTTCCGCGTGGCAAAAGCGCGAGACGTCCCAGTGATGGTCACCTACGCTGGCGGCTACGCCCTGAATGTGGAGGACACGGTCACCATCCACACCAACACAGTGCTAGCAGCAAAAGAAGTCTTCGGATCGTAGCCACAGGGCCTGGCTCCAGCGCTGCTAAAATAGAACAATCTGACTATGTTTGAGAATCTTCAGGAAAAACTCCAACGCGCTTTCAAAAGCCTCCGCGGGCAAGCCACACTGACGGAGGAGAACATTGATGAGGCGCTGCGCGAAATTCGCCTCGCCCTGCTTGAGGCCGACGTCAACTTCAAAGTCGTCAAGCAGCTGATCGACCACATCCGCGCCAAGGCAGTGGGACAAGAAGTCATGACCGCGCTCTCGCCCGGCGAGCAGGTCATCAAGATTCTGCGCGACGAATTGGTCGAGATCCTGGGCAAAGACACCGCCAAGGTGAAGTTCGCTTCCCAGCCGCCCACGGTCGTTCTCATGGCAGGGTTGCAAGGTTCCGGTAAGACGACCACCTCCGGCAAACTCGCCCACTGGTACAAAACTGGCGGCCATCGCCCGCTGCTCGTCTCCGTGGACGTGTACCGTCCTGCCGCCCGCGAGCAATTGAAAGTCGTAGCCCAGGCGGTCAAGAGCCACATCTACGAAGGACAAGTCACCGAATCCAATACCGCGACCGTCGAGCGCCTCGTGAAAGAAGCGCGCCGCGAAGCGGTGGTTACGGGATGCGATGTGCTGATCGTTGATACCGCAGGTCGCCTGCACATCGATGATCAGCTCATGGACGAGATGCAGTCGCTGAAGAAGCTGCTGAACCCGTCAGAAATCCTGTTCGTCGCCGACGCCATGACTGGACAGGATGCGGTCAACTCCGCCGAAGAGTTCCACAAAAAACTTTCGCTCACGGGCGTGGTGCTCACGAAGATGGACGGCGACGCGCGTGGTGGGGCAGCGCTTTCCATCCGCCAGGTTACGGGGCAGCCGATCAAGTTCATCGGCATTGGTGAAAAATACGATGCTCTTGAGCCGTTCCATCCCGACCGCATCGTGTCGCGCATTCTGGGAATGGGAGACATCCTCTCCCTCATTGAGCGTGCCGAGCAGCACGTCGATAAGAAAAAAGCCGAGGAGATGGCGAAGAAAGCCTTCGCCGGCGACGGCTTCTCCCTCGAAGACTTCCGCGACCAGTTGCGTTCGGTGAGAAAAATGGGATCGATGAAGAGCCTGATGGGCATGCTCCCGTCCATCGGCCCATTCAGCGGCTTGCAGAAAGCCGCCGACCAGGTCGACGAAAAACAGATCGACCGCGTGGAAGCCATCATCAATTCCATGACCAGGCACGAGCGCAGTCACCACGAAGTAATCAACGGCAGCCGCAGAAAACGCATCGCCCGCGGCTCCGGCACCACCATCCAGGAAGTGAACAATCTTCTTCGCCAGTATGCGCAAATGAAGAAGATGTTCAAGCAGATGGGCAAGCCCAGCTTCGCGCGCAGGCTAGCAGGCATGAAGATGCCTGGCATGTAGTACGCATCACCGATAGCTTGCTAAATGGATGGACCGCATAGCCAGCAGTCGTGGGGAAGTGACTGAACGATGAAATGGCGTTCCCTGGAAGAATCAGGCCCCAGCAGTGATGTCCGGCCCCTGCGCGAAATCTTCGCGGAGCGCAAGGAACTCATCGCGAAATACGTTCCTGCTGAGACCCAGGGTATCCATGCCCAGACAGTGGCCGAACTCAAAGCTCGCCGGTTTGCGGCGAAAATTTTGCCGGTAGGCGCCAAGGCTCCGGATTTCGAATTACAAGATCACAATGCCATCTGCGTTAACTCATCCGCTCTGCGCGCCAAAGGGCTCACGGTGCTTTGTTTCATCCGCGGGCGCTGGTGTCCATTCTGCGTCGGGCAGGTGGAGTCTATGAATGTGATTCTGCCGCAGATCGAGCAAGCGGGAGCGACCTTGGTCGCCATCTCGCCGCAAACGGTGAAGCAGTCGTTCTTCATGCACGACCAGCACAAGCTGCGTTTTCCTTTGCTCTCCGATGCCGGGAACAAACTCGCACGGCAGTTTGGGCTAACGTATCGCGTTCCGCCAGCGCAGGAAGCGGTCTACCGCCGTGCTTTCGTGAACCTGCCATTCACAAATGGGGACGATAGCTGGGAGTTGCCCATTCCCGCAACCTACATCCTCGATGCCGACGCGACGATTCTCTACGCATCCGCAAACGAGGACTACACGGAGCGCCCAGAACCAGAAGCCATCCTGGATTTCGTAAAAAGCCGGGCGTAGCGGATGGGGGTGCCCCAGGTCTCGTCGAAGTTGCGAGACCTGGGAAACACACAGCGAGAACTCCCACGATACACTGATAGCTGATGCACTACATCTACGGGATTAACTCGGTCACCGAGGCGCTCAAAGCGCGCGGAAGGGCTTTCGAATGGGTGGGAATGGCGAAAGAGCGCCATGACATTCGCCTGCAACGCCTGATCGAAGATTGCCGGCGCCTCAGCGTGCCGGTTCGCTTTCTGCAGCGCACCGAACTCGATCGCATGGCAGGCAACGCCGCGCACCAGGGAGTGGTCGCGGTCACGTCCGCCAAGCAGTACAACGATCTTGCGGACGTGATCGCGGCCAAGCGCGACAACTATTCACTAATCGTGGTCCTAGACGGCGTGGAAGATCCTCACAATCTGGGAGCAATCCTGCGTACTGCCGATGCTGCGGGAGCGAACGGCGTCGTGATCCCGGAACGGCGGGCGGCCACCGTGACGGGAACTGTCACCAAGGCCTCCGCCGGGGCCAGCGAGCACCTGCCCATCGCTAAGGTCACGAATATCGCGCGGAGCATCGAAGAGTTGAAGGAAAACAATATCTGGACCGTCGGCCTCGACGAACGCGGCGCCAAGACCTACGATTCTCTGGACTACAAGATGGATTGCGCGCTAGTCCTCGGTGGAGAAGGCAAAGGCCTGCACGATCTGGTCAAGCGCAAATGCGATTTCCTGGTATCCATCCCCATGCTGGGCAAAGTGCCGTCTCTGAATGTCTCGGTCGCTGCCGCTGTGGTTTTGTACGAGATCGTGCGCCAGCGCCGCGCAGTCGAAGAAGCATCCAACCAAAGATGAAGTTTTTGACAGGTTTATTCCTGAAGCTCCTGTGCTTCCTCTGTGTCCTCTGTGGTTGTGTTTTGAATTGCACGGCGCTCGACCGTGAAGCGTTCTCGATCGCGAGCTACGATCTGAACCTTCAAGTGGACCCCGAACAGCATCGGCTAGGAGTTCGGGGCAAAATATTGCTTCGTAATGACGCGGCGACCTCCCAGAAGATTGCGGTTCTGCAGATCTCTTCCTCGCTCGATTGGCGGTCGATAAAAATTGGAGACAAGGCGGTCCAGTTTGTCACGCAACCCTTCACATCTGACATTGATCACACGGGCGCTCTATCGGAAGCTATCGTAACTCTGCCCGATGCAGTCCTGCCGCGCAGCACGGCGGAACTGCAAATTGCTTATGAAGGCGTGATCACGCTTGACCAAACTCGCCTCACGCGCATCGGAACCCCGGAGGATCTGGCGAAGAGTGCCGATTGGGACTCCATCAGCCCGGAATTCGCCGCCGTAAGAGGCGTCGGTTACGTCGGCTGGTATCCAATCGCCACCGAAGTTGCAAATTTGTCAGAAGGTAACAGCTTGTTCGACGTTATCGCTCGGTGGAAGTCACGCGAAACCGGCTCCCGAGCGCATTTCAACATCGCCATGATCGGGCGCGACAGCGGGCCCTCGCTCCGGATTCTACTGAATCAAGTTGGTTGCAGCGCTTCTACGGACCAGGCGGCCAGTGCCCAAGACAAGGCCATAGGCTGCACTTTTGAATCGTTGGGATCCGCGGTACCCACATTTGTCATCGGTTCTTATGGTCTTGTCGATCGATCCGGGGTGACAGTATACAATCTGCCTTCCCATGCCGTTGCAGCCGAGGTCTATGCGGGAGCCGCCGAAAAAGTAAGCCCGTTAATCACGGATTGGTTCGGACATGCGCGCAGAAAAGCAGTGATCGTGGATCTTCCAGATGCCAGCGACGCGCCCTTCGAGAGCGGGCCTCTGCTGCTGACTCCGCTGAGCGAATCCGAATTCGCGGCTGGCTTGTCCGCCGCTCATCAACTTGCCCACGCCTGCGTCCTCTCCTTTCGCCCGTGGGTTGAAGAAGGCCTCGCTCACTTCGCCCAGGCCTTGTACGTGGAACAGCAGAAGGGCCGCCAGGCCGCCATCGACTACATGAGCACGCATCGGCCTGCGCTCATCAAAATGGAGCAAACTAGCGCATCATCTGGGAATGAAGCTGATCGTTCGCTGGTGAATAGCAACGACGACGAGATCTACCGCAGCAAAGCGATGTCCGTCTGGTGGATGTTGCACGACATCATCGGGGATTCCGCTCTCCAGAAGGCCATTGCGGCTTACCGTCCGGAGCAGGATAAAGAGCCTTCCTATGTGCCGCGGCTCATAGCGGCGCAGACGCAGCGCGACCTGGAATGGTTTTTTGACGACTGGCTTTACCGCGATCGCGGCCTCCCGGATTTCAAAGTTGAGTCGGCGTACTCCCGCAAAGCCATGAGCAATTCGTTCCTGCTGACGGTCACGGTGGAGAATTTGGGATCCGCGGGGGCCGAGGTCCCCATCATTGTGAAGTTTGCCGGGGGTGCCGCGACCAAACGGCTTGAGG
>JAICJP010000424.1 GCA_025928375.1 Candidatus Sulfotelmatobacter sp. | reverse complement strand
CGGTTGCTCTTTGTGCCTACGAACTTCAGCAGAATCCAGTGATTGCCGGTTTCGGAGACATTCCGCAAAATTTCCACGGGTCCGCCGAGCACGCTGACCACCGCGTCAATCCGGCCATCATTGAAGAGATCGCCAAAAGCAACGCCGCGATGCGGGGCCTCTTCCACAAAGTCCGGCCCGGCTGACGGGCCAACGTCAGCAAACTTGCCATTGCCCAGATTGCGAAACAGCGAGTTGGGCTCGGGATATTTGCGGCTGGGGCCCAGTTCACTGATGTTGTCGAGGACATTGGCGCGCACCACAAGCAGGTCTTTCCACCCATCGTTATCAAAATCAAAGATGCCATTACCCCAGCCGGACATGTCTTTGCTTGCCTGCAATCCGCTGGACTGCGTAACGTCGTCGAATTCGCCATTTCCTTGGTTCATGAGCAAGGGGAACGTCTCGCGTTCCACCGCGGTGTACCATATGTCCGGCCGCCCGTCATTGTTGACATCGCGAAAATCCGAGCCCATGCCCGACAAAGCCACGCCGTTGGGAGCATAGGCAACTCCCGCTGGCGTACCGACTTCTTCAAATCTCTTTCCACCCAGGTTGTGAAAAAGAAAGCCGGGAGTTGTATCGTTGGCAACAAACGCATCGAGAAAGCCATCGCCGTCGTAGTCGGCAAACGACACGCTCATCCCCTTGCCCATGCGCGATGAAATTCCTGTTTCTTTGGAGACGTCGCTGAACGTGCCGTCCCCATTATTGCGGTACAGACTGTTGTGGAGCGAGGCGTAGACCTTGGGGTGGCAGTAGCCGCGAACTCCGCTCTTGACGTGACAGAAGGGATCCTTGTTGACCTCCCACACGCAATAGTTGACGACGAACAAGTCCAGCTTCCCGTCATTGTTGTAATCGAACCATCCGCCGCCCACGGACCACATCTTCTTACCATTCATCTCGGCGCCCGCGAGGCCAGTCTTTGCGGTGACGTCGGTGAAGGTGCCATCGCCGTTGTTGTGGAACAGTTGATTGCCGGTTACGTTGGCCAGCAAAATGTCGGGACGCCCATCATTGTCGTAGTCCCCTATGGCGACGCCCATGCCGTAGCCTGCCCCGGCGACTCCCGCGCGCTCGGTGACATCGGTGAAGGTGCCGTCGTGATTATTTCGATACAGGCGGTTCCAGTAAGCTGGCGATTCCTTCTGCAGCGATGGGATCGCTGCTCCGTTGACAAGATAGATGTCCAGCCAGCCGTCGCCGTCGTAGTCGAACAATCCCACTCCGGCGACCATGGTTTCAATCTGATTTTTGTTAGGTGTCGGAGAGTTGCGTGTGATGAAATTGACGCCCGCTTTCGCAGCAATGTTTTCAAATCGGATGGTGGAGGGAGCCGGTGTGCCGGCCAATCGCAGCGCACCCAATCCAAGAGCAAGAATGATGGCGAAATAGCGCATGAATATGGATTCTGCCCGGTTGGCAATAGAAATCGCCAAACCCGGCCATCAATAATCAATTCTATAGATGCGCACGCTTTCCGGAGGAATTTCCGTTTTGATGCTGAGAGTCTTTCCTGATGGCGTGATTTTCTGAGCGGTCATGATTTCCCGAATGCCTGAAGCGGGTTTCTCCAACTCACGACTGAACTCAACTGCGGCTGGCTTTTCCGAGTGATTGAAGAAGAAGGCGAATCTGCCCTCCCCGGACTGCATTTCGCGAAGCTCGACAACTGAGGGGGCGTGCAGATTCGGGTGCGCCACTCCCGCCCATTGCGTCAGGATCGGTTCGAGCGGATGCATGGCAGCCGGGTGCTCATAATTCTGTTGCCCCGCAAAGCTGCCGAATAGGATCGCGCTTCCTTTCTCGTAGCGGTTTTCCCATGCGATGGGAGTTCCGTCCGCGAGCTTCGCCACAGCATGAGCCGATTGATTCTCGACCTCGAATTGCTCCTGGAATTTCATCGCTTTGAAGTTCGCGTCTCCCCATCTGACCTCGAATTCTTTGCCGGGAATGAGCTGCTTTTCGCGAAGGCCGAAAATCTTGTCCCAGCCGAAGCCTGGAATCTTAGGTTCGGCATGGCCGCGTTCATCGACCCAACCCGGGCGGGCCTCAACGAAAAGATGCCCGCCGCCCGAGACATAGCCCTGCAGAGCACTGGCTTCGTCACTGGTCAGCATCAGAGGATAGGGCACGATGACGAGCTTGTACTTGCTAAGCCCATCGCGATCCAGTTCTCGCGAACTTAGGACATCTACCGGAACATTCCTTTCGAAGAACATTCGATGGTATCCGGCCACGGCCTCGTGAATGGCGTTGCGGTTGCCTTCCTCGTCGTAGCCGCCTAACAAGGGAACGAGCGGGCTGAACACGATGGCAACTTCCGCGCGCTCGGCATGAGCTTGCAGCAACAGATCGGCATTGTGCTGGATGCGCTGCGCGATCTCTCCAGCGCGGCGGCTGCGCTCGGTCAGCGTGCCATCCAGATTGATCATGCCGTAGCCGCCAGACTCGTAGCCGGCATTCATGGGATAGAAGGCGTAATAGTTGATGGCTCGCGCGCCACGCGCGACCATGCCCCAGGTCCACAACTCAACGTCATTGGGAGTAACGGGAGAGCCGATGGTCGTGCCATGAACTCCATAGCCGCTCTGCAGTTCTCCCACATAGAAGCCGCGGCCCGCCGTCATGCTGTTGGTCAGGTCCATGGCCAGCACACGACGCTCGAGGGTCCAATTGTGCTCAGGGGCGGTGAGCTTGGGATAGAAACTTGTTCCGAAGAAATCGACGGAGTTCTTCATCACGTAGTCGTCCGAGGGATCGTAGGGGTCCGCCAGGGTTCGCACCAGCGGGGAGGGATTGGGCGCATGGCTGGTGGTCACATGATGCGGATCAATGGCTTTGACAGCATCGTTTCGCGACTTCAGATCTTCGGCGAGTTTGTAGCCGTAATAAATCCGCCAATCCATGAAGTCGGTGTAGGTCAGGATGGTTCCGTAACGCGGAGGCTCGACCTGGCTCCAATCCGTGAAGGTGCGATGCCATGCCTGGTTCAGCCGGTCCAGCGTTCCGTACTTGCCTTTCAGCCACGTTCGAAAGCGCTCCATGCTACTGGGGCAATAGCAGAACATCGGCTCCGACTTGTAGCCGATGCGAGCCCAGTTCAGGGCCGCCGGTTCACTCCATAAATCCCATCCATAGAACGCGCGACTGCCGGCCACATGGCGCGCGACTTCCTGGAAAAAGCCGAGCACCGCCTGGCGTACGCTGCGATGATCAAAACAGTATCCGGGCGCTGCCTGCGAGGGAATCTGCTGGCCGTCTTGGGCCGCATAATGGCCATCGGGATACTTCTTCCCGACCCATTCCGGCGCCGAATCAACGTCGACCTGCACGATCACGCGTAAACCAACTTCACTCGCCAATCGCAAAAGAAGATCGAGATTTTCGAGGTGATATTGCCCCTCTTCGGGCTCGCCGACGTTCCACTCGACCCAGGTGCGGACGGTGTTAAAGCCCAAGCCCTTGATCTTCTCCAAATCCTGTTTCCACAATGCAGGCGACTCGGCAGTAATGCTCTCCAGCATCGGG
>JAICJP010000349.1 GCA_025928375.1 Candidatus Sulfotelmatobacter sp. | reverse complement strand
CATCGAGGGCTTTACGGCGGAAGTTTTCGGAGAGAAGCAGCAGTGCGACCAATAAGGCTCAGCCGTTTGTATCGATCGTAAAGTACAGCTTAGGACGGCTGACGTTGCGGGACTGCAAATACCCGGATCCTGAGTACGTTTCTGTAATGGACAAAGTCGCGGTCGGTTGTGAAAATCTCCCAATCGTGCCGCAGCGCGAGCGCGCACATCAACATATCCACTGGTGAGGCTGCAACCCCAACTTGTCGGCACAGATTGCTGCCCCGCGCCGCCTCTTCGAAATCCTCGATCATGGTTTCAGCATCTGGGAAATCATGCAGGTGATCACGGATCCGTCTGAACTGTGACTCCTCCCGGATTCCGGAAAGCACCTCTTGCCGAATGGATCCGAGCAGTTGCACTCGGCCTTGCCTGACCAACTCATAAAGACTTCGGGTCAGCTGGAGTTCGTCAGGAGAGAGATTGACTGCTCTGCGGCGGAGAGAGAGAGACCAGATTGAAGTGTCGACAAGGACCATTACGATCGCTTTCGACGACGCTCTGCCTTGTAATCATAGGACGGGTCGAAGTCGACGGTTCCGAAGTCCGACAGGATCCTCTGCTGTCTGTGCCGTTTTACGTACTCCTGCAAAGCGGTTGTTACCGCTTCTTTCTTCGACTTATGCGCACCCAGCCGCCGGGCTTCTTCGATCAGTTTGTCGTCTAAAGCTAGATTCGTTGCCATGTGTAAATTATTACACATCAGACTGTGTAGCGCCATGCCAAATAAAACCGGGGACGGTTTCCCGTCCCCGGTCTGGGACTAACTGAGCGGAGCACTAATTCAATGTATCCAACTCCACGTTATCTCCGGCATGCACGTCTTCCATGGCGAATACGATCATGCCCGTCGCCGTGGTGTTGGTCACGCCAAGGATGACGATCTCGCCCACAGCCCGCCGCGGCAGATCGCGCACGTGAATCACCGGCCCGTTCGACCGGGGCTCAAATAAGTTCGGATCGACCGAAGGTGACTTCTTCTGCGTATCTTCCGCGATGGCGGCTCGGAACGAGAGCGAATCCACCGGGTCCTTCAAGTCCGCCTCGTAGGAGCGCACCGCGCGGAAGTAGTCGCCGATCTTGACTCCCTGGTTGGCGCCCACATTGAGATACACCTTGTTCCCGGTCCCCAGTTCCGAGTCGAAGTCCTTTCCCATCACAACGCGCCCGAAAACTTTGCCTTGAGCCGCGGGCAGGAACCGGTCAAAACGCACCGGAGCATGGTACGTAATACTCTGTTTCTCCACGAATGGAATTGCTGTGTCGCCAGGATTGACGCCGTCGCACGCGTATTCGATCTGTGCGATGGCGGTGTGCTGGCGCGTGTCAATCACTTTGATCCGGGCCACTTCTTCATACGGTTGGCCGGTTTCCTTCAACAGCTTTTTCTGGCCGGGAAACATCTCGTATTCATTCATATCGCGCAACGCACGAATGACTTCATATTCTGCGCCCGCTGTGTATCCCGTCCCGTGCATGTAAATCATGTCACCGCGCACAAACTTGGTCGTTGTCGGGGTCTGCAGGCCGCCAGCCACGAAGTTCGCATCCGGCAGCGCTTGCTTGCTGATGAACCCTGCGCAATACAGGTCGGAATACGTCGGAGTCTGAATCCGTTCCGCGGGAAAGCTGTTGCTCGTCGGGGCAGTGCCTTCCGGACCGCCCTCCAGCGTCGGCATATCCGACGTGTGTTGCGCCCACGCCGTCGCCGCCATTAATACAATCAAGAACCCTGTTTTCTTCATGTTACCTCCGGAGATGGATCGGCCAGGCCTCCATTCCCCCAGTTAAATGCCAGAAAAGAAAGGCTTCAGCCGGAAGGTAACAAGCAGGGTAGACTGGGTCAAGGTTACGAGGGTGTGCCACACCGCCGCGCACATTTTTCCCACTCTTTCGCAATCCCTTGTTGCATAACTAATTAAGTGCCTGTAATAATTCGCCGTTCATTCACCTACTGCCTCAAGCAGTCGCTGAATCACACGATGACTTCGAGTCCCACGTTCACACCCCGGCTCTTTCCCCCCCGCCTGCCGCGGGTCTGTGTGGCCGTGATCGGCTCCGATGCCAACGAAATGGCTGAAAAGGCCGAGTCGCTCGTGCGCGATAACCCTTTTATCGAGTTCCGCTTAGACTATCTTTCCAAACCGGCCCTTGCACTGCCCCGCCTGAAGCGCTTCTTCGAGTCGAATCCCGGCACCGTGGCCATCGCCACCTGTCGCCGCGCCGCCAGCGGAGGCAAATTCCGCGGGTCGATCCCCTCCCAGCTCGACATCCTCAACAAGGCCGCTGCCGCTGGATGCCAACTAGTCGATGTGGAGCTTCAAACCGCCACCAAATGCAAGCCCGATCAACTCAAGAAACTCCGCTCCAAAGCCGGACTGATCCTCTCGTTCCACGATTTCCGCGGCACTAAAAAGCTGGAAGAAACGTTGGAAAAATTGCTGGCTTACCCCGCCGACTTCTACAAAGTCGTGAGCACCGCAACCACCCTGGCCGACAACATCAGCATGATTCGTTTCCTCGCCCGCGAGGGCGACCGTCATCCCTTGGTCGGAATGTGCATGGGCGAGCAAGGCCTGATCAGCCGTGTCCTGGGAGTGCGCGCAGGCAGCGCCTTCACCTTCGCCTCCGCAGCCAGCGGCCAGGAAACCGCCCCCGGACAGGTCACCGCCCAGCAACTGCGCAGCGTCTACCGAATCGAGCACCTCGATGTCGCTACCCGCGTCTATGGCGTCGTCGGAGATCCCATCGGGCATTCCCTCTCCCCTGTCATCATGAATGCAGCCTTCCGCCGGGAGAACGTAAACGCCGTCTATCTCGCCCTCCACGCCAAAACGCTCAAGGATCTGTTGACCTGCGTCCGCGAGATTCCCATCTATGGCCTCAGCGTCACTATGCCCTACAAAGAGAGCATGCTGGCCCATCTCGACAACACGGACTCCCATACCACCAAAATCGGCGCCTGCAATACCGTCGTCCGCGCTCAGGACGGCAAGCTTTACGGCTTCAACACCGATACAGCCGGAATCATCCGGCCCTTGGAGCGCAGGCTCAGTACCATAGAGGGCGCCCGCATCCTGGTTCTCGGTGCCGGGGGCGCCGCCCGCGCTGCCGTCTTCGGACTCAAGGAACGCGGAGCCGAAGTCTACATCCTGAATCGCAGCCTCGCTCACGCCAAGAAGCTGGCGCATCAAGCGCGCGCTCGCATTATGAAACGCGCCGATCTCAAGAAAGCTGCCTTCGACGTCATTATCAACGCCACCCCGGTGGGCATGGGCAATTCGCGCGAGACTCCCCTCCAGGATAAAGAAATCAATGCTCGCTATGTCTTTGATATGGTTTACGATCCCCCCGAGACCCGCCTGATGAAATTGGCCAAGGAACGGGGTGCGCAGATCATCCCCGGCATCGAAATGTTCGTCCACCAGGCCGCCCGTCAGTTCGAGATCTGGACCGGCAAGCCCGCTCCTTGGGATGAAATGCTCAGAGTCGTGCTGCTGGCGCAGCAGGAGCGTGCTCAGCACGTCGCCGCCGCAAAATAGGCGGCTCTCGATGCCTCCTATTACAAAAAAGTTGCATTTTCCTTGGTGCCCAAAGTAAGATGCACTTAGGGATCGCGATTGTTAGGCGTTTCCCGGCAAGTAGCAGCCCTGTACCGCCCGGTTCTTCTTCCAGAAGTTCAAGCTTTGGCGAACAACAACTCGACCAGAGACGGTTTAGTCCGCCTCCAACCCGGTTCGGAGAGTTAAACATGGCGTGGTACGCGTATTGTCTCACCGAGCACCAAACCCTCCCTAATGGAACCCGCACTCGCCGCCCTTTCCTGCTCGAAGGTGTTCAAGGCGTAAATGCAGCCGCGGTTCTCAGCTATCCCAGTGGTGAATTCGCCGTAATTGTCAGCGAATACGACCACACAGCCGGCGACCTGGATCACAAGGCCGCGATCGAACATGCTCGCGTTGTCAGCACTTGCTTCCGCACTTCCACCGTCCTTCCCTTTAAGTTTGGCACCATCTTTGAAAGCGACGATGCCCTCCGCCAGGCTGTCCGGGTCAACCGGCGCGCCTTTGGCCTCAGCGTCGCCAAGCTTCGAGGCAAGTCGGAGATGCACATCAAGCTGGTCGTCCGCGATGGCTCCCTCCGTGAAGCCATGATCGACGTCCAACTGCCCGATACCGTCGGCGGGGATTACCTCTCCAAGCTCCGCGTCAAGGCTTCCCGCGAACGCGAGCGCCAGACCAAAGCCCGCGCCCTCTCCGTCCAGGTTCACAAGCTGTTCAATCCTTTGGAAGAAGAAGTCAGCTGCAAGAAGGTTGCTCCCGAGGGCATGCTCATCGACATCGCCCACCTGATTGACACCAAGAGTGTGGAAAAGTATCAGAACCGGTATAGCACCGCTGCCAAACAGCTCAAGAACTGCGAAGTCGCGATCAGCGGCCCTTGGCCCCCTTACCACTTCTTGCCCGGCAAACTGCGCACCGTCGCCGGCAACAGTTAGACCAATTCCGTTCAAAAGCCCATGGCTCCCGGCCGTGGGCTCTTTTTCTGTACACGTGTGCATCGAATATGCATTGTTCTGCACTTGGGAAATCCTCTTCCTATCCGCGATCTGCCCTCCTCGAAAACTCCGTGCTCGCGTAAGTAGCTGATTACGGAAACGCTTACACAATCGTGTGACCGAGATCACGTTCTCTGCCCATTTGGCTCGGCAAATGCATCTTTGGCATGTACCAAAGAGGCCGCAAACTCCGTGTTCACTCTCTTCAAATTTCTGCGTCACTTCCCAAGCCGTTGCCCGATGAACGGCGTCTTGCATCGCCTTTCCTGACTTGCCCACCAATTCCGTAGCCTCTT
>JAICJP010000469.1 GCA_025928375.1 Candidatus Sulfotelmatobacter sp. | reverse complement strand
TCCTGCCACCTGAACTCGAAGCTTGATGCCAGCGTGTCGGGCAAGTTTGGCGTTGCGGTGCCGCTGTCACCTCCGCAAGCTCCCATATTCCTGCTGACCGGACAATAGTGTGGGGAAGTCGAACTAGACTTTGGTGGGAACTTCTTCTTTCGCGGTGTCGCGCGCGGCGTAATGCGAGTCCACGTACTCATCCAGGATCTGAATAAATTCCGCAACAATGCGGTCGCCCTTCAGGGTCGTAAATAACCGCCCATCGACATACACCGGAGCTTTGGGCTCTTCGAACGTCCCCGGCAGTGAAATCCCGATGTTGGCGTGCTTGGATTCGCCCGGTCCGTTGACCACGCATCCCATCACCGCCAATTTCATCTCCTCAACCCCGACGTAACGTCCCTTCCACGACGGCATCTGCTCGCGCAGGTAAGACTGAATCTGCTCCGCCATTTCCTGGAAGAACGTGCTCGTGGTGCGCCCGCAGCCTGGGCAAGCGGTAACCTGAGGGGTGAAACTGCGGATCCCCATCGACTGCAGAATCTGCTGCGCGACCCGCACTTCCTCACTGCGATCTCCGCCGGGCGCGGGTGTGAGCGAGACGCGGATCGTGTCGCCGATCCCTTCCTGCAGTAGAACTCCCATAGCGGCGCTGGATGCGACCACGCCTTTCGCGCCCATCCCGGCTTCCGTCAAGCCCAAGTGCAAGGGATAATTACAGCGCGCCGCCAGCGCACGATAGACATCGATCAAGTCCTGAACGCCACTCACCTTGGCGCTGAGAATAATCTGGTCGGCTCTCAACCCGCATTTTTTCGCCAACTCCGCCGAATTCAGCGCACTCACCACCATCGCTTCCATCGTGACTTCGCGCGCGTCTTTCGGTTCCGCCAGTTTCGAATTCTCGTCCATCATTTTCGTCAGCAGCGTCTGATCGAGCGATCCCCAGTTCACCCCGATGCGCACCGGCTTCTGATACTTCAGCGCAACTTCGATCATGGTCCGGAAATTCGAATCCCCGCCCCGCCCAATGCTGGCGTTTCCCGGGTTGATGCGATACTTGGCCAGGTCCCGCGCGCATTCCGGATACTTCGTCAGCAGAACGTGCCCGTTGTAGTGGAAGTCGCCGATGATCGGCACCCGCACGCCTTGCTTGTCCAGTTCCTCAACAATGCGCGGCACCGCCGCCGCAGCATCGTCATTGTTGACGGTGACTCGCACCAGTTCGGAGCCGGATCGAGCCAAAGCAGCCACCTGCTGCACGGTCCCGGGGACATCTGCAGTGTCGGTGTTCGTCATGGATTGCACCACAACTGGTGCATCCGACCCCACCCGCACGCCTCCAACCACGGCGGTCACAGTCTTTCTGCGTTGAATCGTAGCCATTGGGAACTTCTAGTTTATCACGCACAAATGGCGGGCCCACGCATGCCCGCGAAGGCGAAGCCGAGCGTCTCGAAGAAGGCACTCTGCAACTAGGCGTGAAATAGAACAGCTAGCTCAGAGTGCGACGCGCAGCTGAAAGCCACAGGCGTTCCGGGTTTCGTAACAATCCGCACACTCTTTTTCACCCCTCCCCCGCACGTCCTACAATCTTCGAATCTTAGGAGTAGTCTCGGCCCCTTCGGCCCCAAACCTTCGAGTACGCCCTTCCTCCCATTCCTGGATGTAATCTGTCCCCAATGGAGGCCCTCCATGAGTCACCGCATCAAATCCACCCACAGGGAGAACGAAAACATCATCATGCCTGACGCAAAAAAACCCTCATGGCCCAGCTATCAAGGAACTTCACACCTGATTGGAACCAGTCCGAGCGGCCGGGTTACCGTATACGTCGATCCCTCGCTCGGCAAACAGGCCCAACAGAACGCCCAGGACCTGCTCGCGGATGCCGATCGTGTGGTCAACGCCAATGACGGTCTGTTCGGCACCACCGGAGGTCCCGTCAGCGTAATCCTCTTTGCCCTCGGCGGCGCCACCGACGGTACCGGAGGCGCCGACCACAATGGCTGCGACTACACCACCGGCAATGCCATCGAGGTAGATGTTTCCTACGGGAACCCGGGTCGCGTCTCGGCTTTGTTTGAGGCAGAACTGAGCGAGTGCTCGATGAATGGAAACCTCTGCGGCGAGAGCACCGGGGAAGCTCTGTCGCGCTGGTGTGCCGCGGTGATCGCAAACAATGCCCTCGCCGATTTCGCCACCGCCCCTCAGTGGGTCTCCGATGGCATGCCCGACTTCGTCAACAAAACCGAGAATACCGATCAGAGTGCCGACAGCACGGGCTGCGGCATGGCATTCCTCTCCTGGATGATCAGCCAGGGACACGGCCTGGAGAAGATCGCGCCCGCCATGGTGAATCTCGGCGACTCGGGAACGCTGGCCGATCTCTATGCCACGCTCACCGGCGACAGCGCTAGCAACGCGTGGCCCAAGTTCCAGGATGCCGTTAAGAACCTGCCGGGCGGAATCAAGAATGACGATCCCTTCGGCGGATTATCCAAGCCACCGCAGATGACCCATCTGGCTCCTCGAACCGCAGAGCTGGTCGGACGGATTTTCGCGACCGTGGTCGCCGACATCGCAGCCGGGCGATCTCCCGATGAGATGATGGCCAATCTCCGGGCGGCCATGCTTCCCGCTGGGCGAAGGCATACCCCCGCCGTATGTCAACCGAAATCAAAACGCCTGCTTCCGCCCAAAAAGCCGTAGGGGAAGATCGGGGAAGCTACCTGAATACTCCCGGCGATTTCCCG
>JAICJP010000118.1 GCA_025928375.1 Candidatus Sulfotelmatobacter sp. | reverse complement strand
GAAGTCGCCTCGTACTACCGCGTCGCGCATGGAATCCATCCTTTGGATCCAGAGCGCATTGTTCTAACCAGCAGCACGAGCGAGGGATATTCCTACATTTTTCGTCTTCTCTGCAACGTCGGAGACGAGCTTCTGGTGCCCAAGCCGAGCTATCCATTGTTCGAGTTTCTGGCAGATCTGCAGGATGTGAAGCTAGTCCCGTATCCATTGATTTATGACCACGGATGGGAGATGGATTTCCATTCTCTGCAGAAAGCAGTTACCGGCCGGACCAGGGGGGTGGTCGTAGTGCACCCGAACAATCCGACAGGATCTTACGTGCATGCGAGTGAATTTGATCCTCTCCACAAATTCTGCGCGCAACACGGCCTCGCAATGATTGTGGATGAAGTCTTCCTGGATTACCCCCTGGACAATTTGCCCCACGCGAGCTTTGCCGGGAATCGGGATGTGCTGACCTTCACCTTGAGCGGTCTTTCAAAAATCTCTGCGTTGCCCCAGATGAAAGTTGCGTGGCTGGTCACGAGTGGCCCCGAAAATCAGGTGAGTGCGGCCATGGAGCGGCTGGAGGTTATTACGGACACGTACTTGTCGATGAATGCGCCAGTGCAGTGCGCAATCCCTGTCTTGCTGGACCAGAGACATGCCATTCAGCGCCAACTTCTCAAGCGTGTGAAATCAAACTTGGCCGAGTTGGACCGGCAACTCGCGTCAGCGAAGGCTTGTCAGAGGCTTTCCCTCGAAGGTGGGTGGTACGCCGTTTTGCGAGTGCCGGTGACGCGCTCGGATGAGGAACTGGCCATTGAGTTGGTTCGGGAGAAATCGGTGCTTGTGCATCCTGGGCACTTCTATGATTTTCCCAGCGACGGATACCTGGTCTTGAGCCTGATTACCGTTCCCGATGATTTCAATGCAGGTATTGAGAGACTTTTGGAGTTTATGGGGCGATAAAGGGGCTCGGTGCATCTTTGCCCTGATTTCCTCACAGCAAATTGGAATCCTTGGGTTCCGGAGCAGTTACTGCCCGCCGCTCACTGCTGGCACGATGGAAATCTGCGAATTTTTGGGCACGCGCGTCGTGAGTCCGCCGGTGTAGCGGATGTTCTCATTGCCGACGAAGATGTTGATGTGCTGGCGGACTTGATCCTGCTCGTTGAGTACTCGATCCCGGACTCCCGGATAGGCATTCCAAAGTGCGGAAAGTGCTTCGGCTACAGTAGCGCCTGAGGGTTCCACTGATACCTCATTCCGTCCATCAGTAAATTCGCGCAAAGCCGCGGGAATGTAAATGGTCACCTTCATCGCTTCTTATTCTTCCGCTTTGTGGACTGATGAGACGCGTTCGACTTCCTGGAAACTTGTTGCGGTGCTTTCGGGCTGACGGGGAACACATTTCCAAGCCCTTCATCTTCCACGACAGCGCATCGCACACAGAGAATCGAAGGTAAGCCTCCCAGGATTCTGTTCCAGTTTTTGCCCTCATCATTCGAGCCGAAAAGTTGTCCGCTGCGAGTGCCGAAATAGATTCCGACGGGATCCAGCGAATCAGTTGTCATGGCGTCACGCAACACGGTTTCGTAGGCTTGCTTTTGCGGCAGGCCGCGCATCAGTGGTTCCCATGAAGCCCCGGCATTCCGGGTTCGATAAACTCGCAACCGCCCATCGCACACACAGCGAAACTCTTCGGATTCGACCGGGACGGCATAAACACAATCCGGATCTCGCGGGTGGATCACAACAGGGAAACCGAAATCCGAGGGCACTCCGTTGGCGATGTCGGTCCAATGCTCTCCACAGTCATCGGAGCGATAAAGTCCCCAATGATTCTGCAGGAACAAACGCTCCGGGCGGGCGGGATGCAAAGCAATCTTGTGGACGCATTGCCCGAACTCCGGATATTTCTCCGGCATGAACAGGGCGCGAATGCCGCGGTTCTGCGCCGTCCAGCTCTGTCCGCCATCTTCGGTGCGGTAGACGCCTCCGGACGAGATGCCAACATACATTCTCTGCTGATTCGATGGGTCGAGCACAATCGTATGCAGAGCGAGGCCGCCATTGCCCGGCATCCAGCGGGGGCGATGCGGATGATCGAAGAGTCCACGCACCAGCGACCAGTTCTGGCCTGCGTCCCGGCTTTCGAACAGGGCAGCAGGTTCTACTCCGCAATAGAGCCGGTCGGGTTCCTCGGCCCGACCCAGGGTGATCTGCCAGATATTTTTCAAAGACGTACCGGTATCGGCGGGAAAACGGACGGGAGCTTGTTGTGGATTGGTCCAGCTTTTTCCGAAATCATCGCTGGAGCGCAGGAGCGTACCCCAGAAGCTGGAGGTGGAAGCCCAGATACGGCGCTGGTCCCCGCGGCCATCATAGGCCATTGCGTACACGGAATGACCGTGAAAGTACGGGCCGCCGACGTCCCAACGACGGCGCTGTGCATTGGAACGAAGAATGAAAGCTCCTTTGTTAGTACCCACAAGCACCACAAAGTCTCTTTTCTTGATCCGAACGTGCCGGATGCTATGCATCGTAGTCGTACGCGGTGGGCCCGCAGTTCTGTCTTCGGCCGCTTCGGGAAACGCTATTCCCCCGGACTGGACCGCTTCCAAAGCTGCCTGAACCTCGGTGGCGCGCTGGTAGCGCTGCATGGGTTCTTTGGCCAGGCATCGTTGGATGATTGCCCACAAGCCCGGCGGTACAGGCGGCCCGAGAGGGCTAGGAATCTCGCGCATGATGGCGGCGCTGATTTCAAAACCGGTCCGTCCACCGAAGGGCAGGCGACCAGAAGCGGCTTCGTAGAGAACCACGCCGAGCGCCCATAGGTCACTACGGCTATCTGCGGCATCGCCACGCAAGACTTCCGGAGCCATGTACGGCAAAGTTCCGCTCATGCTCGAGCCGTCCTGTACCGTAGAAAAAGAGAGAGTAGGAGCGTCCAGGATTCCTCCGCCAACTCGTTTGGCCAACCCGAAGTCAAGGACTTTGACCAGGCCTTCCGGCGTCACCACGATATTGGCCGTTTTCAGGTCACGGTGGACAATGCCTCGATCATGCGCCCGAGCCAGCGCACTCGCTATCTGAACTCCGTAGCGCAGAACCGTTTCAGGAGGTAGTCCCATCTCTCCGGCCAGGCCGTGTAGAGACTTGCCTTCGACCAGTTCCATGACGATGTACAGGTCGCCACCAATTTCGCCTACGTCGTAGATCGTGCAGATATTGGGATGAGCGAGGGAGGATGAAGCCCGAGCCTCCTGCAGCAGATTCTGTCGGCTGGAGATATCGGGTGTTGCAGACTTTTTGACAACTTTGACGGCCACGTCGCGGTGCAGCACTTCATCGTAGGCCCGGTATACGACGCCCATGCCTCCTTCGCCGATTTGGGCGATGACGCGACAGTGGCCGAGAACCTGCCCGATCAAAACGAGTACCTCATTCATCAAATTTAGGCTGCAGGTTGGAGTTGCGTCAACGAAGCCGGTTCAAAGAAATGGTTACCTGAAACTTCAGGGCAAAATCCGCGCTTGCGGAGTGAGATCAGGTCAGCGTTGCTGGGCAATACGGGGTTTCTGATTCCAACCGGGAAGCAGAGCGGTGCATCCTAGTCAGCCGCTTCTGGAGGATACAAATGCGTCTTACCGATCGATGGATTGCATCGATGTTCTTATCGGCTGCGCTGGTCGTCCCGATTGGGGCAATGGCAATGCCGACTCCGCAGGATGATCGTGAACGGCATGAACAGCAAGAGCACCAGCGCAGGTACTATGACCAGCAGAATCGGGATTACCACAACTGGAACAACCAGGAAGACCGGATGTACCGGGAATGGCTAGCAGAGCGGAATTACAATTACGTCGATTATGACCGGTTGGATCCCCGGGACCAGCAGGACTACTGGAGATGGCGACATCAGCAGGATAAGCGCCAACGCCACGAGGAGCACGAAGAACACGAGCATGACCGGCGATAGCTGGCCAGTTTGAATGCGGGGCGGCGGAGGATCCTTCCTTCGCCGCTTACATTTTGGGCTATAATGCCCGCATGCCTGCCGCGCCTGGAGCGACCAAAGCTGTCGGGATGGTACCTGACGAACTCAAGTTTGAGCCGAAATCCAAAGGTCTTGTCACCCCGCGCAAGAAAAAACCCAAAGAACTTGCTGTTATCACCGAGTGCTGCACGGGCTGTGCCGGTTCGCCCGCCTGCGTGGAATATTGCCCAGTAGAAGACTGCATGTTTTGGGTGCCGGATGAAGACAATCCGCCGTTCGGGCGGATTCAGGTGGACCCTATCCTCTGCATCGGATGCAAAAAGTGCGTCAGCAAAGGTCCAGATGGCTGTTTCCTGGACGGCTGTCCCTGGGATGCAATCGCGATGGTGGATACAGCCGAGGTCGAGAAGGAAGTCGGGGTGATGGCAATTTGATTGCCGCTCCTGGATTCCAGCCTCTAAGCCCTGTGCCCTAGTCCCTGGGTCTTTACTCAGACCACTCACTTTATAGGGTTCCACGCCAGGATCTCTAACGAACGCCAGTGCTACTTTTCATTCCTGGTGCGGATCGCCTTCTCCGTCTGCTCTGCCTGCTGGCGGACGTCGTTGGAAACGTCCGGTAGGTCGCGTTCGTACGGCTGGATTGATGCGATGTCCTCCGGCTGGCCAATCAGATACAGAGCGCGAAGGGCCTCCCAGACTTGCTCGGTCGCAGGGTCGATCACTGCGAGTTCGGAGCCCTGCCCCAGGTTTGCTCCAGCCTGTGCTACGGAGCGGATGCGGCCTGGAATTGGCGAGCGTATTTCCACGATCTGCGACGAGGCGGCGGGCGCGAGCTTTGCGATCAAGCCTCCCTCGCGAATGGAGGTGCCGGGGCGGTCCGAGTCGGTGATACGACCCGCCGCGGGTGCCATGACGTGCGCGGGCTGCAGCAGCGCCACAATCTGGGGCCGGCCTGTAGCATCGCCGAAGCGGACTAGCGATAGGGCGGCATTGCCGCGCACCATGGGCGCAGGATCAGCCAGCATCTTCACAAGAGTTTCGTGGAAGCCTGGAGCGGATGTGTCCTGCCCCATGACCCACGCGTCGGTGTTGCGAACCTCTTCGACAGGATTGTTGGCGAGCAGGATGAGATCAGGATACCAGCGCTTCGCATTAGCATCGGCATGCGACATGCGGTCCCCGAGCTGAACCAACGCATGCTGGATATGCCGTGGTTTTTTATCATCATGCAGGTATTCGGTCATTTGCTGGTCCGAGAGGTGGCGGCCAAACCAAGTGTTCCACCAGAACAGGAAGGGCATCAGAACGATCAGCCATCCGGTCACAAAGAACAGTATCTTCTGGTTGCGCGACATCCCGCGTTTCGCTTTCGGGGCAGTGGCAAGAGGATCAGGAGTGGAAATGGAAGGCTCGGACGGAAGAGACATGGGATCCCGGCAAGGAACTATAGCAGAAGACGCCTCCCTAGCGAGAGACGGGAGATCTACTCCTCCCGCAAAACAAACCAGGAACTCAATGCGACGCAGGCCAGGGTTGCGGCCATGCCGATTACCATGCTTCCGGGCAGAGCATCCGGCAAATTCCTCTGCAGGAAGTAGACGGGCCTGAGCAGGAGAGATTCCCAGGGCAGTCTCATGCAATAGGCGACGAGCGATGGTGTGGACAAGATGCTGACAACAACTGTGCAGGCCAGAGTGATTCGTATCGGCAGCGTCGCGCGCGCCAGCGCTTCTTCTCGCGCGCGTTGCTGGGCCCGCCGAAAGATGAGCGCGGGATCTGGCGGGTTTAGGCTTCTCTCGAGTCTGGCAGCTTCCGGTCCGAGCACCTCGACGGCCATAGCCATCTCACTGCAAAGGGGGCAGGTTTCGAGATGAACAAGAAGATCGCCTCTCAGGTTGCCGTTCTGCAACGCTGCCAAAACGGCCTGCTCTTTCTCACAAATTTGTGGTGTCATTTCTCCACCTTGGTGACGAGACGTACTCCCACGAGGTCCAGCAATTTGCGCCGGGCGCGAAATAGTAACAACCGGATGCTGCCTGCTCGTAGCCCCGTGTAAGTTGCGATCTCCTTGTGGCTTGAACCTTCCACATAAGCCAGCCAGAGAAGTTGCCGCTCTCGGAGTTTCAGCCGCTCGAATGCCTGGCGAACGTGGAGGTTGTCATCGAACTCGGGCTCCGTCGGAGTGACTCCTTCCGAGTTCTCGGCCAGAGGAAATTCCTTCCCACGACGCCAGCGGTCTCGCACCAGGTTGGTGGCGATGCGAAACAGGTAGGAGCGCGCCTGCTGCTTGTCCATTTCATGATGGCGGGCGGTCAGCAAGCGACAATAGGCTTCCTGCAGGACGTCCTCGGCGATGTCGGGTTGGCGAGTGACGGCTACAAGATAGCGAAGCAGCGCTCGGGAGGTCTGCTTGTAGAAGACATCGAACGCAGGCTCATCCATCGAGAGCGCGGTGGAGCTCTTCTCCAGCGCTGCTTTCGACGTCGCCGCGAATTGCAGGTTCAAGACCCGAATCTGGAGTTCCTCCAGCATTCCTGAAATGCCTAAGCTCGGCTGCCGTTCAGCAGCCCGAAAGATTTCGACATATAGTAAGAAGCTGCGGAGGATAATCCAAAGCCGATGCCGAGCACGGTGATGATTGTGCCGAAAACCACAAAGCCCTGTTCGGCGCCGCTGACGCGGCCGCGGAGAAGCAGCAGCGCGATACCCAGCGAGATCATGACGATCGCGGTCTGCAGCGCGCCGATGATCCGGGTGTGCGCCGACGCGGTCTCCACCCGCAAGGATTCGAGCAATTGCTTGCCGGCAGCCGTCTGCGCATAGGCCAGCAGTTCCTGGCCTGAGCTGATTTTTTCCAGCAGGCGATGCTGGAGTTCCGCCTGTAACTTTGCCATTTTGTATCGCCGTATGGTGCTGAAAACCACCCAAACGAACCAGGCAAAGAAGGCAATGATGATGGGCATGATCACTATGTCGTCACTCACGGGATGCTCCTCGGGCGGACGGCTTGGGTTCGGCGGATGTCCGCGTCCACCTGTATAACGCGCGAGCGGCAGCCTTGGTTAACAGTGCGGAGGGAGAATTTAAAAATTCATCGAATCGCGACACTGAGCTACTCCACGTCGGCATCCAGGACGCGTCCCTGCTCCAGGTAGTGCGACATAGCGTATTGGGCTAAGAGCGGGGTTTGCAGGCGGATTTCAGCCCCAATCCATTCCCCCTTGGCGTGCGGCTTGTCAGGAGGATGGTTGCAACGTCCGCCGCTGCCAAATTGCGGACCGAAGTCGGCGCTTTGGATTTGATCGAAGTGACGGATGTCCCGCCATGCTTGATCGCCGATGGTTCCGGAGACATCAATTTTGAGCTTCAGTATGGACACAAGATCAACTCAATACGGAGACATCGACTCGTTGACTGCCGACCGATCTTTTCATTTCAATTCTTACTAGCTGTGCGGAAACCACCGGTACAGCATGAAGTAGACCACCACGCCTGTGACGGAGACATACATCCAGAGCGGCCAAGTCCAGCGAGCGATGGTTCGGTGCTTGTCATAACGCCCGCGCAAGCCGCGGTTCAGCGTGATGACCGCTAACGGCACAATCACCATGGCGAGTACCACGTGCGTGCTCAGAATCGTGAAGTAAACCGGGCGGGACCAGCCTTGCCCTAAGAAAAGAATGTTTCCCACTTTGTAATGAAAGAAGACATAGCAGGCCAGAAACAGAGTTGACGCAACCACCGCAGCGATCATGCACAGTCGATGCGCGGCCATGCGACCTTTTGCGATCAACACTCGTCCCGTGAGCAGCAGTGCCGCGCTGGTGCCATTGAGGGTAGCGTTGAGAGCGGGGAAGTAGGCGTACTGCTCGGCAATCACGCGGCGGGCCTTGTGGTGCGGCGATTGGCCATCAGCAACGCAAATCCGAACATCACCAGCGAGAACAGCCCCAGGGTGGCAATAGAAGAAGATAATGCGAACGAAGTTTCCACGCCGGGATAAAACAGCCCGCGAAGCGCTTCCACACCGTACGTTAGCGGGTTCAGGCGCATGATGACGCGAATCCATCCGGATGCTCCCGAGAGCGGGAACAGCGCGCCGGAGACCAGCCAGAGGGGAATCAGGAATAAGTTCACAATCGCGTGAAAGGCCTGCGAAGAATCCATGGGCCATGCAATGGCAAATCCCAGCGCAGTCAGCGAAAACGAAACCAGGAATACGACGACCGCGACCAGCAGAAGCTGCATCGGTTGTATATGAACTCCTGCGAATGGCGCGAACACCAGGAAGACCATGCCTTGAACCGCCGCCAGCGTAGTGCCGCCCAAAACTTTGCCCAATACAATAGCGGTGCGCGGAACCGGAGCAACAAGGACGGACAGAAGGAACCCCTCCTTGCGATCCTCGATCACCGACATCATCGTGAAGATAGAAGTGAAGAGGACGATCAGGATTAGGATGCCCGGATACGAGTAATCGAGATAATGCTGCTGGCCCGCTCCTCCGCCCGAACGGAACGACGTTCCGAAGCCTGATCCCAGCACTGCCCAGAAAACCAGCGGAGAAGCCAGCACCCCGATCACCCGTCCTGTCTGTCGATAGAACCGGACAATCTCCCGCCACCATAGCGTGAAGGCCGGAAGCACTACGCCCGTCGATGTTCGAAGCCCGGGACGCGCCAGGGTTGCGGCATGTGTCGCCATCAGGAACTCACCTTTTCTGCCGGGAGCTTTGGCGCCGGTGCGGGGGTAGCCGCGGCCGGCGCAGCGCTCGCCGGTTTAGCCACGGCTGGAGCACTTGCTGGCACCAATGCCGCCTTTTTCTTATGGGCGAAGGCCAGGAGCCCCTTGTCGCGCGCTTCCCAGTAGCTGTTCAACAGAAAACAAGCCGAGACCGTAAGCAGGATCAGCGACATGAACAAGCCATCCACGGTAGCCGACGGTGGAGCAATGCTGATCATGCCACTGGCAAACATCCAGACGACCCCTGCCAAGGGGACCAGAGCTAGAACCAGAGAAAGCACCAGAATCACGACTGACCTCCTCTTTTCTTTTTCTTTTTGTCCTTCTTTTCGCTTCCAGTTAGGTCGGACTCGTTCGCTTCACTCCAAAACTTGTGCCCCGTGCGATGAATAAATACATCCTCGAGCGCTGGTTTGCTGACGGAAATCGCCTGAATTTCTCCCGGGAAGGCTTCCACCACGTCAGGGACAAAGCGGTGCCCCGCTTCCTGCTCGATTCGCACCTGGTTGCCCAGCACCGTCGTGGTTACGTGAAACTGGGCGCGTATGTGCTCCGCCAGAACTCCGGCGTCGCCGGCGGCATCCAGCAGGATGACGTCGCCGCCGATTTCGCTTTTTAATTCTGCGGGAGTGCCCAGGGCCACCAGGTTTCCCTCATTCATGATGGCGAGGCGGTCGCAGCGTTCGGCCTCTTCCATCAGGTGCGTCGTTACGAGAACCGAAACGTGCTCCTCGTCGCGCAAGATTTGCAGATACTGCCAGAGATCGCGCCGGGCACCCGGATCAAGACCAGTGGTCGGCTCGTCCAGCAGAAGAACCGCCGGGTGATGCAACAGGCCCTTGGCCAGCTCGATGCGCCGCTGCATGCCTCCGGAGAAGGTTTCCACGCGCTCCTTGGCACGTTCTGCGAGGCCGACCCGGGTAAGAATTTCGTGTACGCGCGTCTTCAGGGCAGAGCCGCGCAGCCCATAGAGATGGCCCTGATGCCATAGATTCTCATATGCGGTCAGCTTGGGGTCGACGCTTTGCGCCTGAAACACGACTCCGATCTGGCGGCGAAGACTGGCGGGATCCTGCGCGGCATCGCAGCCCATGACCAGGGCGCGGCCGCCAGTAGGAATCATCAGCGTCGAAAGAATGCGGAACAGCGTCGTTTTCCCGCTGCCGTTGGGCCCCAGCAGGCCGAACAATTCGGCAGCCCGCACGTCGAAGCTCACGCCGTTCAGAGCGGTGCGGGTTTCGTATCGGTGAACGAGATTCTGAACCGAAATGACAGACGCCGCGGAAGGGTCAACGACTTCCGGGCCGGAATCTATGACTGGCGAGACTTTCGAGGCCAAAGGGAATCCCCAGGAACTAGAAACAGTTTACGACATTCAGAGCGGCAGCAGGACGCTTACGGTACACCGTGCTGCCTATTTTGATCCTCGAGAGCCGTCGATCTTCGCTCGACCAAAGCGACCTATGCCGCCGACGGATTTTGCTCTGCCTGCGGAACTCTTTCCTCAAACGCTACCGGAACGTGGCGCCAGACCTGAATTGCGAGCACGACCGTGGTGGCGAGCAGCAGCGCTCCTACGGCCACGTGTGCGACCGTCGAAATCACCATCGGGAGTTCGGGTTGCACCGCATCTCTCCCCCACGACACACGCGTCAGGAAGGCGGTAAAGCCGAGGCAGAGTTGAGTAATGACCAGGGAGAGCATCAGGATCGCTGGGCGGCGGATCGCTTCGATCTGGGAATATACGCTCAAGGCGCGCACTGCGGTCCAGGCAAGGACGAAAGACACCACGGCGGCGTGAACGACATGCGGCCACCAACTGAGGCCGTGATGGCGAAACATCGCGCCCAGAATTAACTGCACGTAAAGCACGAAAATTGAGAGCAGGGTCAAGGTGAAGAGGCTGGGGCGCCTTTGATCGAATTCCACGCGCGGGACTTCTTCAATCCATCTGCGACCCGTGAAGACGGCCATGGCAACCGCAATGCAGAAGAAAGTCTGGGCCAAGGCAGCGTGGGCAGACGAAATCGGCGCCGGCAGGAAAAACAAAACCGTCAGCCCCCCGAGAATCCCCTGCGCGATTACAGTGCCGACGGCGGCGATGGCGAGAATACGCAACCAGCGGCGCTTTTCAGCGCGCCACATCCAGACCGCCATGATGATGGTCAACAACCCCGCGCCTTGCGCGATCATGCGGTGCGTGTGTTCAAACTTTACTCCACCGACCAGTTTCGGGATCTTATACAGCGACCCGAACGATGTCGGCCAATCAGGAACGGAAAGACCGGCATCGTTGCTGGTAACGAGTGCTCCGGCGATGATCAGCAGAAACGTCCAGCAGGCTAGAATTACGGCAAATCGATGAAGGCCGCGATTATAAGTTGCAGCAATGGCTTTCAGAGTGATGCCCCTTGGGTCTGGAAAATAGCAGAGCTTGTATAGCGCCGGCATTTAGCGGGTTCCGGGCGGATGGGTTTACCCGCCGCGCCCAAGGCGAGATGCCTTCAGGACTCCGGCAGATGCCGACGCTACCAAACCAACTTCATATTCTAACAAAGTGAAGCGCTATTCACCGGCTGCCTTGAAGCTGGTGTCAACCGTCTTGGTTTCCTTCGGAGCCACGGTGACCTTTTGATCCTGCTCTCCCAGTTTCTCGTGCACGAAGGCGAGAGTATAGTCCCCCGGTGGCAAGCCCTTGATCTCGTACTTGCCGGACTTGTCGGTAACGGCAAAGAAGGGGCTCTTCACCACGTTGACGTACATCTTCATCCACGGGTGCTGGTTGCACTTCACGGGAAGCATGATCTCCTCACGAGTGAAGTTCTTCTCCAGCGCGGGAGAAGAAGGAGGTTGCGACTCGTTCCACTCGCGATTGTCCTTCGGCGTGGGATGGATGTTGTGGGTAGTGGGGTCGTCATTCTTGATCTGAACCGTCTGCCCTGCCATCACGCCGAGAACGTGGGGATGGTATTGGCAGCCTTTCTGATCGAGCACGACGGGATCCTTGGGCAGTTCGAAGGTACGATTGCCAAGGCCATCTTTCACGTACACGAAGACGTTGGCCAGGTCGCCGCCGCTGACAATGATGCTTTCGGCTTGATTGGTGCCCTTGCAGCCGGGATCCTGGCTCATATCGATCTTGGCGGGCTTGGGAGCGGTGCCATCGAACTTCACCGT
>JAICJP010000222.1 GCA_025928375.1 Candidatus Sulfotelmatobacter sp. | reverse complement strand
TGGGCTTGCAACCATCCCGTAATGGTCTGCATGTCCTCATCGCTCGGGCCGAATTTCTGCCCAAATTCCTCCGGCTTCAGCCACTTGTGATAGTTCGGTGAATGCTTGTCCTGCTGATCGTCAAGTAGTTTCCGTAGCGCCAGTTGCTGTTCCGGACTCCGCTTCAGCACCAGCAGCATTCGCTGCATAGGCAGCGTCGCAGGCGCAGTTCCTAGATCGAATTCTTTCCGGGCCAGGTGATGGGTGTTCCCCTTCAGGGTCGTCAACTGCGACTCGTCCACTGCTTTGGTAATGAGGGGATGCGGCGCACTCACCATCTGCGCTCGGTCCTGTCCCCATCCGGCTCCGGTAAAGGCCAGAATGAAAACAGCTATCCACATCAAACTGGAGAAAGACAAATACGTGCAGGGAAGAGAAGCCCCGAGACCGTACATACACACCTCGACTGGGATCACGGCTCATCGAAATCGAACGGAGAGAGGGAAGGGATGGAGATCCGCCCGTTTCGCCCCGCCAGCGCTAAGCCGGCGGACCAGAAACACTACATCAACGTTTCGTGCTTTTGCAATGATTTTCCAGCATTTTCCCTGTGTTCCTCTGCGTCCCCGGTGGTGCAAAAAAATGGACGCAGAGGAGGAACGCAGGGGGAGTAGCCTGGGCGTTCGGGCACCCACTCGTTTCTCCGCCTTCCGTGGGTCTGGTAATTTAATCCGGATGCCGAAATGCCACGCCATCATCATCTGCGCGATTCTCGCCACGGCCTTTCCCCTCGCCAGTCTTTCAGCGCAAACCGCCGTTGTGGAAGGTACCGTTCGCGATTCGGCTGCGGCGGTAGTTGCCAACGCCTCGGTAACCCTGCAAGCCGGTGCTTATAATGCGAGCACCGTTACCGACAACAGCGGACACTTCAGCTTTGCGTCCGTGCCCGCGCGGTCCGGGTCCATAGAAGTCCGCTCCCCGGGATTCGCTCCCGCCCAGCGCTCCTGGGCTGCCACCCCCCAGGCTGTCGTCGACATCGTGCTCGAACCCGCCTCGGCCAGCGAACAGGTGACGGTTTCTGCAACTCGCACTGCCATTCGCCTTTCGGATGCTCCCGGCAGCACTGTCCTGCTCTCTCAACAAGATGTCATCTCCAACCCCGCCCTCCGCGTCGATGACGTCCTCCGCCAGGTGCCCGGCTTCTCTCTCTTCCGCCGCTCCGACAGTCGCACCGCGAACGCCTCCAATCAAGGCGTCTCCCTGCGCGGCCTCGGAGGCACCGCCGCGAGCCGTGCCCTGGTGCTCGAAGATGGCTTTCCCCTGGTCGATGCATTCGGAGGCTGGGTCTATTGGGATCGTGTTCCTCGCGAGTCCATCTCTAATGTCGAGGTTTTTCGCGGAGGCGCTTCCAACCTCTATGGCAGTGACGCCTTAGGTGGCGTCGTGCAGTTCCTGACCCGCCAGCCGCAACGTCCGGCATTCAGCCTCGAAACTTCCTATGGCAACGAGCAGAGTCCCGACCTGTCTTTCTGGACCGGCACACGCATTCACCGATGGGATCTCTCGCTCGCCTCCGAGTTGTTCCGCACCAACGGCTTTATTCTCGTTCCAACTTCGCAGCGGGGCATCGTCGACACTCCCGCCAACTCGAGAGACGCTTCGCTGGAATTGACCATCGGCCATCAGATCGGAGACAAAGGTCGAGTCTTTGCTCGTGGAAGTTTCTATACCGAATTTCGTCACAACGGCACGGTGATCCAAACCAATGACACGAGAATGGGCGAAGGCGCTCTCGGCTACGATCAGCAATTCGGCAACGACTCTTTCATGGTCCGTGCCTACGGCCAGGTGCAAGGATACGACCAGCGTTTTTCTTCGATCGCTCCCGACCGCAACAGCGAATCCCTCACCAACTTGCAGTACGTCCCTGAACAAGTCGTCGGGGGCGCCACACAGTGGACGCATCTGCTGGGAAAGCATCAGACGCTGGTCGCCGGAGCCGACCTGATGGAAGTCATGGGTGCCAGCGATGAACAACTGTTTACCGCCGGCACTCACACCCGTAACAACGCTTCAGGCGGACGTCAAAGCATACTTGGCTTCTTCGGCGAGGACCTGATTCGCTGGAACAACTGGACAGTCATCGTGGCCGCCCGAGTGGATGACTGGAACAATTTCCGCGCCAGTTCCATATGCACTCCCATTGACGGCGAGTGCACCGCCCCCAGCGTCCTCTATCCAGCCCGCAGTGATCTCGCGTTCAGCCCGCGTGCTTCCGTGCTTCGAACTGTCAACCGCAACGTCTCGCTGACCGCGTCCATGTACCGGGCGTTCCGCGCTCCCACTCTCAACGAACTCTACCGCAGCTTCCGCTTGGGGAATGTCCTCACGCTCAACAACCCGTACCTCAATGCCGAGCGCCTCACTGGAGCCGAGGCCGGGGTAAACGTCACCGCTCTCGATCGTAAGCTAGATCTCCGTGGAACATTCTTCTGGAGCGATCTGGTCGATCCAGTGGAGAATGTCACTCTTGATCCAGCGTCCTCGCCGGTCCTCCGCCAGAAGCAGAATCTCGGCCGCATTCGCTCCCGTGGACTCGAACTCGACACCTCAGTTCACGTTTCGCGGGACATCCAGATTTCCGCCGGCTACGAGTTCACTGATGCTACGGTGGTGAACTACACCGTTCCGGCCGGCGCAATCTCTCTGCTCGGCAAGCAAGTGGCGCAAGTTCCACGCAACGTGTTTACCTGGCAAGCCCGGTATTGGAATCCCTCACGGCTTCTGCTGAGCGTTCAAGGACGCTTCATTGGAAACCAGTTCGACGATGATCAGAACAAATATCCGCTCGGCCGCGCCTACACCATGGACCTGCAGATCGGGCGCAATCTCAGTCGTAATGTGGAGCTGTTCGCCGCCGCAGAGAATATCCTCAACCAGCGCTACAACGTGGCCAACACGCCCTTCAACGGAATCTCGCTGCTGAACCTGGGTCCGCCGATGCTCTACCGCCTTGGTCTGCGGCTGGATTTTCCTCCGGACGTTCGATGACAAGCTCTTCACGCTCGCCCTCCGTGGAACGCAAGACTCAGTCCGAACCACCAGAGGCGAGCAGACGCGGCCACAAGAAACATCGACAGGTTATGACCGTGAAGCAAGCGCGCAAAGCTGATCGCCGCGTGAAGATATCGGCATTGGGGCAAGAGTGCGCAACCTCTCGTGATTAGTCCGCTACTCTGTAATCAGCTGCTACTGTAATTTCCGTTTCGCCCTGATCGCATGGCGTTTCAACGCCACTTCGATGGTGGAGTGCAGTTCTCGTTTGAGGAACGGCTTCAGTATGAATCCATCATGATCAGTCTTGTTGGCCCGTTCCACTGTCCGTCGGTCCGAGTGGGCAGTCAGATAAACAATGGGGACATCGACCTGCTCTCGAATTTCCCGCGCGGCTTGCACGCCATCCTTGTCGCCGCTGAGCCGTATGTCCATTAGAACCAGGTCGGGCGTCTCTCTCGTCGCGATCTCAACCCCTTCCTCACCCGAGCTGACTGCTGCGATTACGATAAAGCCAAGCCGCAAAAGTCGCTCCCGAAGTTCTTCGGCAATCAGAGCTTCGTCCTCGACGATCAGAGCACGTGGCACCGTGGGGATTGATTCAGCATGCATTCTGATGCACCTCGAAGTGCAAATGCGCAGCGGTGCCAGGATCAGATCTTACGAGTTCAAACGAGCCGTGAATCTGCTGCGTCAACAACCGCACCAACTTCAGTCCGAGCGATTGGTTTGTTTGGAAATCCAGACCATCCGGAATGCCGATCCCACTATCCTGAACGCAGAGAGTATATCTCCCGCCAGCATCGCCGCGCAGCGTTAGCTTGATCTCGCCCTCGGTACCCTCGGGAAAGCCATGCTTGAATGCATTTGAAACGAGCTCATTCAGTATCAACCCGCAAGGTACGGCCAAATCAGCGCCCATCGTCACGGGTTCCAGTTCCGTCTTCAAACGCACGGCGCTTCCATGGGACGCCAGGATATCTTCGGCGAGATTTCGAGCATATTCAGCAAAGTCGATGCGGGCCAGGTTCTCCGCCCCGTACAGGCTTTCATGAACCATCGCCATCGAATGTACCCGGTTCTGCATGTCGCGAAAAATCTCGGCGGTCTCCTCCTGGGTTGAATGGATAGACTCCAGATAGAAGAGACTGCAGATGACCGCCAAATTGTTCTTGACCCGGTGATGAACTTCCTGCAACAGCCCGTCCTTGCGTTCCTCGCTCGCGCGCAGTTCGGCCGTCCTTTGTTCGGTTGCCTTGGCTTGCCGTATGAGGTCGAAAACGTGTGGAACGGTGAAGGGAAGCACCGCTGCCGTGGTGAGCGAAACGGCTGCGGTGAAAAGCTTGACTGCGGCAGCTAAGACATACACCGGAACCCAAACCGTTACGCCTTCCACCAAATGGGTTCCGCCACAGCCCAGTATGAAAAGTCCAAATGCGAGAAACATCCAGTGATAAGGAATATCCCAGCGTCCCTTGTAGCCTAGATATCCGAGCGTAACGGAGATGGCAAAATACGAAATTGCGATGAGCGAATCTGCGATTACGTGCGTCCACACCAAGGCTGGATTTCTCAAATAGCAATAGGCGTGCGGTAAGAAATTGGCGCTCAGCAGCCAACTCCATGTCCTCGGCCAGACAACCAAGATTATGGCGGTGAACGATCCACCCAGCGCGATGACAAAAAGCTGATTCTTCAGGAAGCGCGAAGGTACAAAAGAGGCAGAACTCGCGGTGAGGAGTGACATTGGGCCTCTGTTCTAGGAAGGGTGCGTCCAAAACGCGCTGCGATGTTGGAGATCATAACCCTACTTCAGGGGTTTGGCCACAGAACAGCAATTCCTTATCGGTCATTCCTGACTATCGACCATGGGTCCTGCTATTCCTCAAACATCGGCACCTGCCGCTGATCCTGCGCCGTGCGTTTCCTTCGCGTCGCGCCGATCACTGCCAGCACCGTCAGCGACTCCAATGCGGTCCGCGGTACAAAGATTCTCTGCGTGTTTGACCTCTGATCTGGAGGGTTCACCAGAAATCCCTCTGGCGTAGTCTGTGTCAAATCCGCGGGCATCAATCCTTCCAGCACTTCGCTATCCTTGAAGCGCAGTCGCACCCACAATCCTTCGGACCGGGGGCGCGAAGTGAAGGTCTTGCGGGTGAGGGATTCCGAATCCCCAAACTCCCGTACGAAGTAAACGCCCTTGATCTCCCGGAGGTCCATCGCGATCACCGTGCCGGCAGTGTTCAACAGTTCGAGCTTGCCTTCATGTACGAAATTCGCCGGAGACACGTATCCCGACACCGAATCCCGGTCCATCTTCCGGACAATCACTTTCTTATGAGTAGAAGGCATGGGATACACGCGACCAGTGGCCAGTCGCGTGTCGATTCTCGCACTTTTCCCGGCAAAACTCCCGGAATCCGCCTTGGCAGTAGCCAAAATGTAAACGTTGTGTTATTTTCTTGTGCTTGCCGCAGAGTTTCCGCTTCGTCTAAGTCTCGTGTATTTAGCCACTTGCATCCCCGTGGCTCGGCCCTGCTTTAGCGGTCTCATAAGGGCTGTGGAAATCCTGTGGAAAGTACGGCTCGTCGGCCCCGCATTCCCGGCCCGGCGAGTCGCCTAACGCGAATGGCTGATTACATTTACACCATGGAAATCCGGCTGACGCCGGACCAACTCAAAGGCGTCGGACTGGTTCAGGACGTTGCCCGCGCTGCGGGCATGAATCTTTACCTTACCGGCGGCGCCATCCGCGACATCATCAGCGGATTCACCATCCGCGACCTCGATTTCACTGTCCAGGGCAACCCCCTCAAGCTGCAAAAAGATTTGGAGAAGGCCGGCGCCAAAATTACCGCCGTCGAGGAAGACATTCGCACCATCTTCCTCTCGCTTCCCGGCAACGCCCGCGCCGAAGTCAGCATGGCGCGCACCGAACGCTTCGAGAAGACCGGCAAGCCTCCTATTGTCATGCCGGCCACCATTCATGACGATCTCCGCCGCCGCGACTTCAGTGTTAACGCCATGGCGCTCTCGCTCAATGACGGATCGCGCGGCCTGCTGCTCGATCCCTTCAACGGCGTCGCTGACATCGAAGCCAAGCTGATCCGCATCCTGCACAACTATTCCTTCCTGGAAGATCCCTCGCGTCTGATTCGCGCTACCCGCTTCTCCGCCCGTTTCCACTGGCCGCTGGAGGAACGCACTCAGGCCCGCTACGACGCTGCCAAGGAAGGCAAATACATCGACCACATCCTGCGCAGTTCCATTGGCCACGAAATCGCTGCCCTCGCGCATGAAGACGATCCGCTGAACGTCGTCAAGATGCTGGAGAAGGAAGGCTGGCTGCAGGTGCTTCACGAGCGCTGGACTACCGCCAAGGCCGACCTCAACGGCCTCAGCGCGCTGATGAAAACTCGCCAGCAGATGCTCGATCTGGGATACACACCCGATGCTGGACCTGCCGTCATGTATTTCCTGACCGGGCACTTCTCAGATAAGGACATCGCCGAAATTCAGAAGATGATTCCGCGCAAGGATCTGGTCGAAGCCTGGCGCGATATCGAAGACCACGCCAAAGAGTTGGCGAAGCGCCTGAGCGGCAAAGAGGCCGCTACCCCATCGCGTACCTGGCAGTTGCTTTCGTCCGCGCGCCCGGAGATGGTGCTGTTCCTGGCGGTCACGGCCAAGCAGCAGGCAGTGGAGCAGAAGATCAAGAATTATCTGACCAAGTGGCGGCAGATCCAGCAGAAGATTCCGCTTCCTGAAATGACGGAACTGCTCATCACTCCGCAATTGCCGGAGTATCCAAGAATTGCGCACGATGTCTTCATGCTGTTGCTGGACGGCAAGCTGCGCTCGCGCACCGAGACCCTGAAATTTCTCAAGCCATTGGCGCCCCCACCGCCGCCACCGCCTCCTGCTCCCCGCCGTGGACGCGCCGCCAAAGCCGCTGCTGAGGCCGCTGCAGCCGCGACCGCTGCCCAGAACGCGGCGAAAACCACCGCCAAACCTGCACCAAAAGGCAAGAAGGGAAAGGCCGCAGTAGTGGCCGCCCCGGCACCCCCGGTGCCCGCCGCGCCAGCCCCGCCACCGAAGCCGCAGCCCAAGCCGAAAGCGCTCCCAAAATCGGCAGCCAAGAAGCCAGCCAAACCTGCTCCCAAGCACGCCAAAAAAGGCAAGAAGCATTAGGGGGACAGCCCCTTGCTGTGCAGGTAGAGGGAACTGTCGCCGAGTTCGCCCAAACAAAAATCAGAAGCAATCTCCGGAAATCGTCCTATAATGGCCGGGTATGCGCCCTTTGGTTTCCATCGCGGCGTTCGCACTTTTCTTCAC
>JAICJP010000270.1 GCA_025928375.1 Candidatus Sulfotelmatobacter sp. | reverse complement strand
CCGCACCTCGGTATAGACATGGTCTGGTACGCGGCTCTCTGCCACGCGGGTCACCGCTTCGGTCCAGGACAGCGCTGCCCGCTCACGCTCCGAGTAGAAGGGCCCCTCCTCCCAGGCATCCAGCTCGTACAGGCGCTGGTCAGGCTCGCCGATCGACTTCAGATCTTTCCAGTGCATGTCGAGACAGTACGCACACCCGTTGAGCTGCGAGGCGCGCAGCTTGATGAGATGGAGCAGAGATTCTTCCAGACCGCACTCGTGAAGGTAGCGTTCCAGGCCAATCATAGCGTGATAGGCGCCAGGCGCCACTTTCCCATAATCAAAACGTTGCATGATTTCCTCCTGTCAATTTTGGATTGCACCCCGATGCAGCCAGCTTCAGTTTTTTTCGAGAGTGCCTGACTCCTAGCTCCTACTATCACCGATTGCTTTCTGCCTGGTAGCGAGGAGCTGGTAGCTGAATCCGAACTCACCTTGATTCCGCGTTTTGCGCCTTTACCATGGCGTGTGTTACCGTCCCAGTGAATTCCCAGCATTCGTTGCTACTATTCATGGCGGTAAGGAGGTCTCATGATTGCGATCATCTTTCTTGTCATTTTGGCGGTCATTGCCGTCGTCCTGATCGGGATGTACAACAGCCTGGTGCAGCTGAGAGTGCGCTGCGATTCAGCCTGGTCCGATATTGATGTGCAACTGAAGCGGCGCCACGACCTGATCCCCAATCTCGTCGAGACTGTTAAGGGATATGCCGCACACGAGAAAGGGACGTTCGAGAACATTGCGAAGTTCCGCTCCCAGGCGATGCAGGCAGTTACCCCGGCCGACAAGGCTGAGGCCGAGAATCAGCTCACCGGGGCCTTGAAGAGCCTGTTTGCCGTGGCTGAGAACTATCCCGAACTGAAGGCGTCCGAAGAATTTACCCAGTTGCAGGGATCGCTCAGCCAGACCGAAGATTCCATCCAGAACGCGCGCCGCTATTACAACGCTGTCGTACGCGATCTCAATACCAAAATCCAGGTGTTCCCCACCAACCTCATGGCAGGGATGTTCGGATTCACGCAGCGGCAGTTTTTTGAGACCACGGCCGCAGATCGCGAGCCCGTGCAGGTGAAATTCTGAGACTTGTATTGAGAAATCGGGTAACTTTGTAATTTGAAAAACGTCAAGACAGCCGCTGTTCTCGCAATTCTGTTCTGCACCTTAACGGCAAATGCGTCCGCCAAGTCATGGCGGATCGCCGATTTTCAGGACAACATCACGGTGGAGAAAGATGGCAGTGCGCTCGTACGCGAGCGCATTTCGCTGGTCTTCGTAGGCGAGTGGCACGGAATCCACCGTACGATTCCCATAGAATATCCCGGCCCCGATGGGACGAACTATGAACTGTTCGTCGACATTCAGAGCGTCACCGATGCCGAGGGCAGCCACCTCAAATACGAATCATCGCGCTCCCGGGGCTATCGCGACCTGAAGATCTATATTCCCGGCGCCACCGACGTCAGCAAGATCATCGAAATTGCCTACCGCGTACGGAACGGCACCCGGTTCTTTCCCGATCACGACGAGTTCTATTGGAACGTCACCGGAAATGACTGGCCGGTACCGATTGATCACGCCTCGGCAACGGTACAATTCCCCGAGGCCGCGGCCGGCTCGCTGCGGGTGCAGGCCTTCACCGGAGTGTACGGTTCCACGCAGCGGGACGCGACGGCCACAACCCAGGGACCCGAGGCCCAGTTCGAGAGCAACAACCCGCTCCCCATGCGCGGCGGCCTGACCATCGATGTCTACATCCCCAAAGACATCCTGCACGAGCCCAGCGCGCTCACAAAATTTTTCTGGTTCCTAGCCGGAAATCCAATCCTGTTTCTCCCGCTGGTCACGCTCGCTGGCATGTGGATACTCTGGCGCTACAAGGGGCGTGATCCCGATGCCGGTATGTCCGTAGCGCCGATGTACGAACCCCCTCCCGGCATCTCTCCCGCCGAGGCTGGAACGCTGCTCGATGACTCCATTCACCCGCGTGACATCACTTCGACCATGGTCGATCTGGCTGTCCGGGGATACATCAAAATCGAAGAAACCACCGAAAAAGTTCTGCTCTTCACCCAGAGGGATTACGTCTTTCACCTGCTGAAGCCGCGGGAGCAGTGGGGCGCGGAACTGGCTCCGCACGAGCGCGTCATGCTGGAGAATGTCTTCGCCGGCGGGGCAGACACTCGCCTTTCCAGCTTGAAGAATCGCTTCTATAGCGCAGTCCCTGTGATCCGCCAGGACATTATGGCGGGCCTCAAGAACAAGGGGATTTATCTGCTCGATCCGGAATCTGCCAACGGATACAGCGTGCTCACTGCAATCGGCATTCTGATCCCGTTCGCGATTCTTCAGTTTACGGGTTGGGCCAATTTCTTCAATTCCATTCCCCTGCTGATCGCCTGCATTGTGATTTCTGTCGTGATCTGGTTTCTTTTCGCCCGGCAGATGACGGCAAAAACCGTCAAGGGCGCGCGTACCCGCATCGCGGTGCTCGGCTTCCAGGAGTTCATGAATCGTGTGGACGCGGAGCGCCTGAAACGCATGCCCCCGACAACTTTCGAGAAGTACCTGCCCTACGCCATGGCGCTGGGTGTAGAGCATCACTGGGCACAGGCCTTCGCCGGCATCGTGAAAGATCCGCCCCAGTGGTACGCCGGGCCTGGCGGAAGCTACCCGGGCGCTTTCAATCCGATCTTCTTCTCCAGTTCCATGCACAGCATGGCCAGCGATATGCACCAGGTCTTCGTGTCGGCGCCGCGCGCAAGTTCCTCGGGATCCGGATTCGGTGGGGGCGGAGGAGGCGGAAGTGGATTCTCGGGTGGCGGATTTGGCGGCGGCGGCGGCGGTGCGTTCTAGCCTGACCCGCCTTGCTTGGAGCGACGATGAAAACGGACTTTCTGCGATTCAACGGCGCGGTCGAGCGGGATCCCGCCATCGATTCCTGGATGAAAGAGCACGCCGGTGAATTGGGCTCGATCGCGCATCGCTGGTTTGAGGTAATGCGAAAATGCGGGGACGAAGTTCGAGAGCTTTTGCATGACGGCTGCCCGGTGGCATGTCTGGGAGATGCGCCCTTCGGCTACGTGAATGTATTCACCTCGCACGTAAACGTGGGATTCTTTCACGGCGCGGCGCTGCCGGATCCGGCACGCTTGTTGCAAGGCACCGGCAAGTTCATGCGCCATGTGAAATTGAGACCAGAAACGGCCACAAACGCCGCCGCGCTCAGCGCACTCATCGAGGCGGCGTACTCGCATATAAAAGCGCGTGTCGAACACGGCTAGCTCACGAAACACTTTCGCGCATTTCGCGTCGAAGCTCTGGGCTGCTCCGGAGATCACTCGGAACGCAGAGCAATCATCGGATCGACTTTGGAGGCGCGACGCGCTGGAATGGCGCATGCCAACCCAGACACGAAGCTCAACAGAATCGCTCCTGCTAAGAGAATGACTGGGTCGCGCGGGTTCCCTTGCGCCCACTTCGCAACGATTTGGCCTAGCGCCAGCCAAAGAGCGACACCTGCGAAGATTCCGGCCCCCAGGCTCTCAAGCGCCGACTTAAACACCATTCGCAACAAATCTCCGCGTTGCGCTCCCACCGCCGCCCGAATCCCAAATTCATTGGTCCGTTGCGCCACCGTGTAGGACACGACGCTGTGCAGCCCAACGGCAGCGAGGGCCAGGGCGAGCCAGGCAAAAATGCCAAAAATCCAGGCCGCGACATGCTCCTGCTGCCACTCGGGTTCATAAGTAAGGCGAGTTTCAAGATCATAAGCGCCACTGATCTGATCCGGGTTAATGGCCCTCAACTGCTCGCGCACGGCATGTTGCAGCGTGAGGGGCGGAACCTCAGAGCGAACCAGAATCTCCGTGCCCTCTCCCATGCTGAATGTATAGGGCACGTAGACTGATGGTCTAGGGGCACTTCGGAGTCCATCATTGCGGGCGTCCCCGACGATGCCCACAATCTGGAACCAGGTAGCTCCGATATTTGGCGGCGACAGCACTGTGGCGGGATTGCCTTCGAGACCTCCCGATCTCAGCGAGTGTCCAATGGCGTCGCCATTCGGAAAGTAGCGCTGCGCCAGCGCACGGTTGATCACGGCTACGTGTGCGCCCTTATTATTCTCGGCGTCGCTCCAAATCCGTCCTCGCAGCACGGGAATGCGCAAAGCCGCGAAGTATTCGGGGCTAATCAGGTTGACCGATCCGATCTCAGACCCACTCGAATCAGAAAGCGCCCCTGCACCAGGGGGCATGGGTTTGCCCAGGACTTCAAATCCCATAGTCCATCCATTCCGCGGAGGCGTCGCATCGGTGGAAATCGCCGCTGTGATCACGCCCGGTGTCTCCGCCACTTTCTCTCGCAGTTGCTCAAAATAGGCTGCACGCGCCGGCCAAGTGCCGTAGGAGCCTGCGCGTAAAGGAATTGCTATCGACATCACGTTGTGCGGGTCGTAACCGAGGGGCTGGTAGATCAGCTGGGCGAACCCCTTCATTGAGGAGCCCGCAGCTGCGAGCAACAATAATGTCAGGGCTACCTGCGCGGTGATCAGCATGCTGTGGGCCTTGCGTCCGCGGACACTGCCGGCTAACCGGCGCGCGCCAGACTGCATGATCTCCCCGATGTGCGTACGCGAAAGTTGCAGCGCTGGCCAAAGCCCGAACAGCACGCCCGTTCCCAACGCCACCACGACGCTGAAAAAGAGCACGGGCAGGTTAATACGAATGACGGCCTCCGACGCGAACCTGTTTTGCGGCAGCAGATTCCGTATCAACGCCAGAGCGCCATAAGAAGTTAGAACGCCTAGCACCGCCCCGATCGCCGCGAGAAGCAGGGAGTCCGTCAGTAGTTGACGAATGATCCGCATGCGACCGGCTCCGATAGCTGTTCTGACTGCTAACTCATGCTGCCGCGCCGTGCCCCGCGCCAGCAGCAGGATCGAAACGTTTGCGCACCCGATGGCAAGCAGCAACATCACCGCTGCAAACACTAGATACAGTGTTCCGCCCATCGAGCGCAGGACCCAGTCGTTCAATCCTTCCACACGAACCCGAAAGACGTCGGGAAAGTCTTGCGGCATGTATTTTGCGAATTGCTCCACGAGCGGCTGCAGCGCGGCCCCGGCGGATGCCCTGCTGACACCCGGCCTCAGGAGCAAATTGATCATCACTGTGCGCCCCGGCTCCCGCATCAGCTTCAGTGGTAGATAGACGTCAGCGTCTCCCCAAGTGAATCGCGGCGCCGCGACGCCTACGATCTCGTAGTTCCTGTGATCAAGTTGCAGAGTGCGGCCCACGACATCCGGATTGGACAAGTAGTGTCTCCGCCAAAACCTGTAGGAAAGAACTGCAACCGGTCGCGGCTCCTGGCCGTCCACCGCGTCGGATGGCCAAAGTCCGCGTCCAAGGATGGGAGGCACGCCGAGATCCTGAAAATTATTCGAGATGAGGCTCGCGGCGTGCACCGTCTCTGGAAGATCTTGCCCGGTCAGCATCAGAGCGCTGTTGTCCGAAGCCAGAACGCTTTCGACCACAGGTGATTGCCGCAAGATCTGAATTTCCGCGCCGTTTAGAAGCACGGGGTCCCCAGAACCCGCGACGCTGTCGACCGTGAGCCGTACTATTCGATCCGCGGCAGGGTAGGGATAGGGACGCATCAAGACTGCATAAATCACGCTAAATACAGCGGTGGCCGCTCCAATGCCGAGCGCCAGCGAGATGACTGCAGTCAGCGTGAATCCTGGACTTCTGATGAGCTGCCGTGCGGAATAACGCAGATCCTGAAGCAAAGTGTGCATTGGCTCGTCGCGCCACTAAGCGTACTACTTTCTGATTATTGATGTTCTACTCTGCCGCCCTATAATCGCGAGACTTCTTTCTGGGGTTCGAAACGTGAACGTGACATCCTCCTCTGTAAAAAAGACGCTCGTGCCGGTAGTCGGCGCGCTCGCACTGCTCTGGCTGCTCGGCTGCGGCTTGATCTACAGCAGCATGCGCCGGCCTCCGGAACAGTTTGGACGAGTGATGTCCAAATTGCCGGGAGAATTGCCTTTCATGATCTTCCCGTTCGAAACCATGTGGATG
>JAICJP010000291.1 GCA_025928375.1 Candidatus Sulfotelmatobacter sp. | reverse complement strand
CTGGGGAAGCCGAACCGCTCTCCTGGTGCGGATCGATTCGTAAATAGCCTGGATCACCCGTACATCGAGCAGGCCCTCGTATCCGGATGGCTCCGGATCCTTATCCTTCAGAATGCAATCCGAGAAGTAGACCAACTCGGCGGCAAACTGGTCCCGGTTGGGAAAGGTCTTCTTTTTTGTTTTGCCTCCGATCGTCATTTGATGCTCGATTGAGGTGGCATATCCATACGCCGGATCCGCCTGCAACATACCCTTTGTGCCCACCAACGTGTACCGCCCTATATGTGCTGCTCCGAAACTGCAGGTGAACGTCGCCAGCCTCTCTTCGGGAAAACGCATGGTGACCGAGGCCATCTCTTCCACATGGAGAAAACGATCGTCGCTGTTTTTCCGCGCCGACACGGCGGACACTTCAATCGGCTCCGAACGAAATAGATACCGCGCAGCATTGATGCAGTACACACCCATATCGTAGACGGACCCGCCACCATGCGCCGCGGTCTCGCTGATTCGAACGTTCTCCTCCGCGACCTGTTGGGCAAATTCAGAGGTAAAGAAGCGAATATCACCCAAACGTCCGCTTCGCGCCACGTCGATCGCTTCCAGATTTCCGGCCTCGAAGTGCAGACGGTAAGCAATCATCAGTTTCACCTGGTTCTGATCCGCAGCGTTGATCATGGCGCGGCACTCTTCTTCGGTGACGGCCATCGGCTTTTCGCAAAGCACGTGCACTCCCGCCGCGGCCGCGCGCACCGCATACTCTCGATGCAGATGGTTGGGAACCGCCAGGTACACTGCGTCCACATTCGAAAGAACTCGCCCGTAATCTTTGTAGCCATAAAGATGGTCGAGCGAATACTTCTCTCCCAATGTCTTCAGCTTCTCCAGATCGCCGGACACCAGAGCGAACAGTTCCGAATTGTGCGCATTGTGAAATGCCGGGAGGACCGCCGCCTGTGCGATGTGCCCCAGTCCTACAACGGCGTAGCGAATTTTTTTCTTGCCAGAGCTATGAGGCATTCCTGATCTCTCCATCCAATGGATCTGCTCTCGACTGACGACTTGGATGCGTTTAATGGCAGGTGCGGTTATGCGCGCCGAGAGTACCTGGCAAATAGGGCCATTCGAACGATCAGGACATGCTTGCCCGATAGAGGAAACGGTGTAGGGCAGATTGCAGGAAGAATCCACAAAGTCTACAGATTAGAGATGATGCCGTGGCGCGTGCATTTGCCTTAAAGATAAGGGTGGCTTGCGCAAGACCCGGCTCTACTGCAAAAGGGCCGGCCTGCAGCCAAGCGGTGAGACATGCTGGCGCTCTGCAAGACTCTGAAGTTCTCTCTGGTTCTTTCCTTCTTTCTCTCATTCGGCGCCCTTGGATTCTCCCAGACAAGCATTGACGACATTCACGTCGCTTCCCGTGAAAACGCCCCTTCGCTAAAGGGCGTGGCTGCGGCTGATCTGGAGGGCTCAGGGATTCATGTAATTCACACCGACAGCCGGCTGGTGCTGGTTCCGGTCAGCGTCACCGATCCAATGGAACGCTTTGTTACCGGCTTGAACCGGGATAACTTCGAGGTGTTCGAGGGCGCAAAGCCTCAGAGAATCCAACACTTCTACAGCGAAGACACACCGGTGTCGTTGGGCATCATTCTGGATGTCAGCGGAAGCATGTCCGACAAACTGGAGCGCGTGCGCGACGCCGTCAATCAATTGTGCGAAGTCTCCAATCCGCAGGACGAATACTTCATGATCACCTTTGCCGACGAGCCTCGGCTCGCGGTTGATTTCACCACCAACCCTGACGAACTCCGGAAAGAACTCGCTTTTATCCAACCCAAAGGCAGAACGTCTTTGTTGGACGCCATTCGGCTGGGATTGCGCCAGGTAAAAAAAGCAAAATACGGCAGAAGAGCGCTGCTCATCATTTCCGATGGCGGCGACAATCACAGCCGCTATGGCGAACGAGAAATTAAGGGACTCGCAAAAGAATCCGACGTCATGATGTATTCCATCGGAATCTTTGATCGTTACGTGCCCACGCCGGAAGAGCTTCGAGGGCCTTCGCTGCTCAGCGATATTTCCGACCCGACTGGCGGACGTGCCTTTACTGTTGATAATCCCAACGTTATGCCTTCCATCGCGCGGCACATTGGCATGGAGCTGCGCACCCAGTACGTGTTGGCTTACCGGCCCCCGGACACTCCGCAGAAGAGCACATGGAGAAAGATTCGCGTCCGCCTTCGTTTACCACGAAAACTCCCATTCTTGCGGGCTCACGCGAAAACCGGCTACTACGCCTCTACCGATCCGGAGCCCCCTACTTCGCTCGAGGCTGAGCGCAACACCCGGCGCTGAACCTGTTTAGTCTCTCGTCGGCTTGCGGCTCTAACCGCGCCGACAACTTACCTCTGCCGATTGGCATCCCAACTCGGCAAGGTTCGGGTCGTCTGACTGGGAGCGCGCGCGGCCGCCAGAACCCTTGCTCCGGAGCGACGTCGGTGGCTGACTATGCGGCTATTTCTGGTTTTCTTGTGGCTGGGCGGAGCAACAACCCTATGGGCGCAACTTGCACCGCAGCCGCCGCAACAAGCCTATGAAGGGCAGAATGTCAGTTGGGTGTCGCTGGTCGCTAATCCACACCGCGATCTGAAGCCCCTGTTCTCCGTCGTCACCCAAAAGGCAAAAGCGCCCTATTCCCAACAGAAAATCGACGAGAGCGCAGCCGCTTTGAAGAAAGCGGGGAACTTCCCCGAAGTTCGCGTCAACGTCGTTCCCGACATCAACGGCCTGCGGGTCAGTTTCTTATTGGAGCCGGCCTATTACCTGGGCGTGGTCGAGTTTCCCGGCGCCGAAAAGCAATTCTCTTACACCCGCCTTCTTCAGGTTGTCGATCTCTCAGACGAAGACCCGTACGATCCGACGCGCATTCCCGTCGCGGAGGACACGCTGCGGAAATTCCTTGAGCACAATGGATTTTTCCAGGCGAAGGTCCATGCGGAGCCGCACCTGGACGACCCCCACGAACTCGTGAGTGTCAGTTTCGTGGTGGATATGGGTAAGCGCGCCAAGATTTCCGCCGTGAACATCGAAGGCCCGGATCAGCCCGAAGCGAATCGCCTGCAGCATGCGATGCGTTCTTTGCGCGCGCGCCTTAGCGGCGGCCTGTTGAAGCCGGGAAAGCCGTACACCCCGCAACGCATTACAAACGCTACCAATGCGATGAAAAGAACTCTGAACAAGCAGCGCCGCTTGGCCAGCAGTATCAAGGAGAATCCTCCGCAGTTCGATCCCGCCACCAACCGCGTGCAGGTTTCTTTCAAAGTTGAAGTGGGGCCGGTGGTCACGATTCGTACCGTAGGCGCGCGGCTCAGTGTCATTCCTTTCCTGGCGGGGCGCCAGAAGAAGAAACTGATCCCCATCTATTCCGAAGGCTCTGTGGACCAGGATCTAGTGGATGAAGGACAGCGCAATCTGGTCGACTATTTCCAGAAGAAAGGCTTCTCCGATGCCAAAGTGAGCACCGAGTTCACTAAGCATCCGGACCAGATCCTCATTACCTACAAAATCGATCGCGGCAAGAAGCACAAAGTGAGCCGTATCTACTTCCAGGGCAATTACGCGTTGTCCTCGAAAGACCTGGTCGACCAGGTTACGGTGAAGAAGTCTCACATCTGGACTCACGGGAGCTTGAGCCAGAAGCTGCTGCATCAGAGCGCAAAAAATATCGAGGCCCTCTATCGCGATCACGGCTACGAAGAAGTGAAAGTCACTCCCAGGACCGTCGATCACGAACCCAAAATCGATGTTGCCTTCGAAATCGAGGAGGGTCCGCAGACTCTGGTCGAAGATGTCCGGGTCGAAGGCAATCAGCACATTCCTTACGAACAGCTCACCGCGCCCAAGGGATTTCAGCTGCATGCGGGATCTCCCTTCTCAACCAGAAACATGGCCGACGATCGAAATCGCATTTCCGCCAATTATCTGAATCGCGGGTATCTCAACATCGAAGTTAAGACCAGCGTGCAGAAGACCAGCGATCCGCACCGCGTGAATATCACGTATGCCATTACGGAAAACCAGCTGGTTCGAGTGGGCCAGGTCTACTACTTGGGAGAGAAGCAAACACGGCTGCCGCTCATCGCAAAAACCACGCAGATTCCTGCCGAGTCACCCATGCGCCGCGCCCAGCTGCTCGAGGCGGAAAGCCGGCTCTATGACCTGAATATTTTCGATTGGGCTAGCGTCGGGCCGCGCAAACCCATTACCCACCAGACCGAGGAAATGGCTCTGGTGAAAATGCATGAGGCGAAGAGAAACGAAATCACCTACGGCTTCGGCTTCGAGCTATCCCATCGCGGCGGAAGCATTCCAACCGGCACCGTGGCTCTGCCTGGAGGAGGCGGCACCATCGGACTCAACGGAAAGCAGATCGCCCCGAGCCAGGCCACTTACGCCAGCCCGCGCGGCTTAATCGAATTTACCCGCCGCAACATGCGCGGTCTGGCCGAGACCGCTGCCGCATCGGTGCTGTTGTCGCGACTCGACCAGAAGGCTTTGGCCACGTATTCCCAGCCTCACTTCTTCAAGTCGCAATGGCAGTCGTTGACCAGCGTTTCGCTGGAGCGTACCAGCGAAAATCCTCTCTTCACGGCATCGCTGGGCGACGCCTCATTCCAGGTGGAGCGGGTTATCAGTCGAAAGAGCAATACCCGGGTTCAGCTGCGCTATGACTTCAATCGCACGGGCCTGTCCCACATTCTCGTTCCGGATCTGGTTCTGGCGAGGGACCGCAGTGTGAACTTGTCTACGGTCTCGGGGACTCTTATCCGCGACACGCGGGATAAGCCGCTCGACGCCCATCACGGCTCCTTCGCCACCATTGATTTCCGCCTCACGCCGACCGCGCTCGGCTCAAGCGCCAATTTCACCAAGCTATTTACGCAATATGCTTATTACAAACCGATACGCTCCACGGTCTTTGCCAACAGTATTCGTATCGGCCTGGCATCGCCCTTCGGCAACAGCTTTGTTCCCACCAGCCAGTTGTTCTTCTCTGGAGGCGGTACTTCGCTGCGCAGCTTCCCGATCGATGAAGCCGGCCCGCAGCGTCTGGTTCCTTTCTGCAACGTTCTGCAGGGGACGTCGGGATGCGTGAATGTGACTGTGCCGGTGGGTGGCCGGCAGCTCTTAATCCTGAATTCCGAAGAACGTTTCCCGCTGCGCATCAACAAGTCGTTAGGAGGGGTCGTCTTCTATGATGGCGGCAACGTCTATCGCGCCATCAACTTCCCGAGCTTGATCCACGGCTACACCAACACCGTAGGAGTTGGTTTACGCTATGCCACTCCCATCGGCCCAGTTCGCTTTGACATTGGACGAAATTTGAATCCTGTCCCTGGAATTAATCCCCTGCAGTACTACATCACTATCGGGCAGGCTTTTTAAGGTGCTCTTATGAGTATGAAAAAGACGATCGGCTGGACATTCGCTGGATTGGGAATACTCCTGATCGTCATCATTGTCGCGGCATTCTTTTATCTGCAGACGAATAGCTTCCGGCGTTTCGCCATCGGCGAAATCGTGAAGCAGGCGAACCAGGCAACCGGCGGAAGAACTGAAATCGGCGGACTGGATTTCAAGCTTTCCACGCTGACCGCGCACCTTTACAACATCACCGTCCGCGGGACGGAGGGGCCGGGCCAGCCACCGTTATTGCATGCCGACCAGCTCACCGTCCGGGCCAAAATCGTTTCCTTAATTCATCATCAGATTTCTCTGCGGGAGCTTCTGATCCAG
>JAICJP010000072.1 GCA_025928375.1 Candidatus Sulfotelmatobacter sp. | reverse complement strand
TCGCAAGCGCCGCAATTTCGCCGCCTGCTCTTGGCCTGGTACGACGTCCATGCCCGCGATCTGCCCTGGCGCAAGGATCGCGATCCCTACCGCGTGTGGCTATCCGAGATCATGCTGCAGCAGACTCGCGTGGCCGCCGTCATTGCACACTACCTTGAATTCCTGCGGCGTTTTCCGACGGTGCAGAAGCTGGCGGCGGCGCGCACCAGTTCAGTTCTGGCGGCCTGGAGCGGATTGGGTTACTACCGCCGCGCCCGTATGATGCATGCGGCTGCAAAATTAATCGTTCGGGAACTCGGAGGGCACTTTCCAAATACCCCCAACGCCCTCCGCGCATTGCCCGGGGTTGGACGCTATACGTCAGCGGCCATCGCGAGTATTGCTTTCGAAGAGCCCGTGGCCGTCGTGGACGGGAACGTCGAACGCGTTCTGCAGAGGTTCTCGGGCACGCGGCTCGCTCCACAGAAGATTTGGAAAGCCGCTGAGGATTTGCTCGATCGCCAGCGCCCCGGCGACTTCAATCAGGCCATGATGGAACTGGGCGCGACCGTATGCACTCCCAGGACCCCATCGTGCCTGACCTGTCCAGTAGTCAACTCATGCGCCACACGCGGAGAGTTGCCCAGCCTGGGCAACACCTCGAAGCAGAAAAAGCGCGAGATTCATTACGCTCTCGATTATCTCGACGGTGCAGTCTACCTGGTGCAGCGTCCCCCGGATGCGCCGTTGATGGCTGGAATGTGGGAGCTTCCCCAGTTCGAAGCTACTGAAAAAAATAAGCCAGCTGCAGATTTCACCCTGCGACATTCCATCACCGTAACCGACTACACCGTGCGAGTCAGGCGTTCACCAGCCCCTGCCAATATTCCGGGCCAGCGCATTCCGCTGCAAAAGTTGCCAAGCTATCCCCTGACCGGGCTGGCTCGAAAGATTTTACGAAAAGCTGACCTGATCTCCGGCGCATCTATTTCAATCCCTCGGCTGCCATGAGTCATCTAATTCAACGAGTAAAAGCCCTGTTCGGAGGACGATCCATGACGGCGCTAGCTGCCGGTACCAAAGCACCGGAGGTTGAACTGAAGACGATGGATGGAGAGAAATTTTCCCTCCAGGCCGAGCTTGCCCACCGCCCTGTGGTGCTGATTTTTTTTAAAACTTCATGTCCTACATGCCAGTATGCCCTTCCCATGTTCGAACGGCTGCACAAGGCCTACGGCCAAAAGAACGTGAGACTTCTCGGGGTATCGCAAAACGACTCCAAGGAGACCGCAGCATTTATCAAACACTTCGGGATCACTTTCCCGGTGCTGCTCGACGACACGCATTCATATCCCGCTTCAAACGCCTACGGCCTGACCAACGTCCCCAGCATCTTCTGGGTGGCTCAGGATGGGGAGATCGAACTCACCAGTGTGGGCTGGGTCAAGGCAGACTTCGAATCGATCAATCGCAAGATCGCGGAAACCGGCAAGGTCTCGCCCCCGATGATCTACACCCCTGGCGAAGAGGTCAGGGATTTCCGCGCCGGTTGAGGCTCCAAGAATTAGGCGCCGGTCGGCGTCTGAAACTTCGAAATCCTGGCTCCGCTCAGCGACAGCCTGCTTTCCCAGCCAGATGTTCTACTAAAGTTTCAAGTTTCCAGGTTTCAAAGAAGAGCCCGCATAGGCCGCGGGCTGTTTACTTGAAACCCGAAACCTGAAACTTGAAACTGCGCACTGCCCACCGGACACGCCCTCCTCCCGCCTCATCCCAACAGTGGATGGACTCTCGTGCGCTATTAGTGCCTACTTCCCATGCATCCCGCCGACAACCTTCCTTTACAATCTTTGTAGATCGTCATAAAAAGCATTTTCTAGTACCAACGCCGCTTGGTCGGGGGAGAAACCTAAATGCAGGGAATGGCGAGGATTATCTCGGCGTTTCTGGTTGTGTGTTTGAGCCTGCCCTCGTGGGCAGAGGGAGCCGCCGGAGGAGCGCCCAAGACTCCGTCGGTGAAGCTGCCGGGGCCTGCGTACTCTGCTCTCGAGACCATCAATCCCGAACACATTCGTTGGCATGTCCGCTTCCTGGCCCACGATCTTCTGGAAGGCCGCGGTACTGGCCAGCGCGGCGGTGATCTGGCTGCGGAATACATTGCTGCGCAATTCGCCGAGTATGGCTTGAAACCCGCGGGCGATCACGGCACCTACATGCAAAAGGTTCCCCTGGTAGGAATCACGACTCTCCCCGAAACCCGCTTCGCGCTTGTTCCTAAGCGGGGCGAGGCCATGGCTCTCAAACCGCTGGATGAATACGTCGCCTACGATCAGACGCAGCAGCCAGAATCCAATGTGGACGCCGAGATCGTCTTCGTGGGATACGGCATCGAGGCTCCCGAGTACAACTGGGACGATTACAAGGGTGTCGACGTTCGTGGCAAGGTTCTGCTCATGCTGGTCAACGAACCTCCCTCCGACGATCCAAAATTCTTCAAAGGCAAAGCTCTTACCTACTACGGGCGCTGGACGTACAAATACGAAGAGGCAGCGCGCAAGGGCGCTGTCGGAGTGCTGCTGGTCCACCAGACCCAGATGGCGAGCTATCCCTGGGAAGTCGTACGAAATTCGAATTCCGGCGAGAAGTCTGCATTAAAAGTCGAAGGGCCGGCTCTGAAAGTGGCGTCATGGATCCACCTGGACGTGGCTTCGCGGCTGGCTTCCGCTTCCGGCCCCAGCATTGACAAGCTCATGACTTCGGCCAATTCCCGCGACTTCCACCCCCTGAACCTGGGGGCGCGGCTGGACGCGCACATGGTGAGCCGAATCCGGAATTTCGAAGCGAATAACGTAGTCGCCATCCTGAACGGTTCCGATCGCAAACTGGCGGACGAAGCGGTACTGTACACCGCGCACTACGATCATTTCGGAGTTCGTCCGGATATGCCGGGGGACAACATCTTCAACGGCGCCGAGGATAACGCTACTGGATGCGGCATTCTGCTCGAACTGGCACGAGCCTTCGGCGGCGCCCCCATCAGACCGCGGCGTTCCATTCTCTTTGCCGCAGTTACGGGTGAAGAGCAGGGACTACTGGGCTCGGAATATCTTGGAAAACATCCCCCGATTCCTGCCGGCAAAATCTCCCTCGATCTGAACTACGACGATGTGAAGCCTCTCGGAGCGCCCGAGGAAGTGCAGGTGGCCGGGGCCGAGCGCACCAGCTTTTACCCCAACGTCGAAGCGACCTCGAAAGAATTCAGGCTCAACATTCGTCCCGATGCGCGCCCCGAAGCCGGGCACTACTATCGCTCCGATCATTTCAGCCTCGCGCGCGTAGGCATCCCATCGTTTTCCATCAACGAAGGCATGAAGTTCAAAGGCCATCCCGAATCCTGGGGCCTTGATAAAGAGCGCGAGTACGTCGAAAAGCATTATCACCAGCCCAGTGATGAATACCGTCCCGACATGGATTTCGTCGGCGACTCCGCCATGGCCCGATTCGGATTTGCCCTAGGCTGGGAAGCCGCAAGCCTGCCAAAGTTGATCGGCTGGCAAAAAGGCGATGAGTTCGAATCCGCGAGACTGAAAACAGAAAAGTAGCTCGACGCACACAGAGGCAGCCCTTGGCTGTCCAGCGAAGCGACCACAGCCGCTCCCGATTCAACGTGGTCTCCCCATCCTGCATCCCTACTCCCTAACCCCTGGTCCCTAACCCCTGCCCTATTCCAATCCCCTGATTCACCACCCTTAGCCCTCATAACCGAGGTAACTTTAGGCGAGCCTCTGCCCATGCTAGCCTCGCTAGTAGTCTTTAAATCAGCAACTTCCGAACGAGATCCTGCCGGAGATGCCGAAAATCCCCATCTTTCGCCTGGGCGGAAGGCCTGACAAGCCGGCACTGCCGAAGCTCGCGGCGTCAACTCCGCTGGTTGCGCTCGAAGGCATCTCCGTCGGCGTCGATAACCTCCGTCACGACGTTGTGCTCAGTCCCAAATTCGCGGAACTGGCGCGCGCTCAAATTACTCGCCAGCTCACTCGCCACGGAGAACTGGATGGAGTGCTGAAATCGGACTCCATCCAGGGTCCCGCCTGGATGCGGACTCAGGCGCAGGCCGCGCGTCCGAAACAGGATCGCGGCGAATGGAAAATTGCGCTGGGCGAGTTGCTGCTTGCCTCTCTGAACCGCGCCAAGAAGGAATCCAACCTGTCCATCGATCTGCTGGCGCGCCTCGCGGCCACCAAGTTTCTGCGGGCGGAGATGAATCTGCAGTTCGCCCAAGTCGTGGAACGCTGCCGCGTGCAATTGAAAGGCTATGACAATGCGCGCCAGCAGAGCGCGGTGGAGTACCGCGAGCGCATCGCCGGTTTCCAGGTGCGGAAGAAAATCATTCTGCGCAAAACCGGGCAGGAGATTTTTGAAACCCTCCGCGAGGTGGAAAAAAGTACCCTCGCCCGCACCCGGCGCTCTTTTTTCGGTGAGGAAACCAGCACAGGAACCTGGTTCAGCTATCCGCTCTTCATGAACCGGCTTCTCTTTTCCGAGGACGGCCGCGATGACTACCTCTGCGCCGAACACTACGTCATGCTGGGCAATTGGGATCGCGATCCGGATCGCTACGGCCGTATGCGGGAGATTGCTTCCGGTTTTCTTCGTTCCCTTTATGGCGACGAACTCAGTGCCGACACCCTCGATTCCTGGATGAACGTGCCCGATAACGCCCGGGAACTCGTGGGCACCGGAACCCCGGAAGACTCCTCCGCAGGTGAAGTTCAGCAGGATCGGTTGGCCGCCTGGGTTCGCCTGCTCGAAGACGAGCGGGTGATGGAAAACGTGATCGCGTCCTATTACGTCGTGCCGCTGCTCACCGAATACGCGCCCCTGATCAATCCGCAACAGCTGAAGAACGCCCTGGTGGACCGCACCGAATGTGACCGCGTGGAGCGGCTCATTCAGGAACACGGGAAGCTGTCTTTGAATAACCTGTACGCCGGCGTCGCCAAAGTCGCGAGCTGCCGTGGGGCGGAGCGGGCCAAGGTGGCGGCGCGCTTCCTGGCGGATTTCTTTCACTACCATCGCGACCTCCGCCGTTTGGAAGTCATCAATGCGGCGTTGGACTCAGTGAACTTGGTCGGCAACGAGCGCCTCCAGGAACTCTCGCGCGTGAATGGCACACTTTACGAATTCCTGCTTCCGGAAGAAAAGGGGCAGGCAGAATCAGGCCGCGTGCTGCGGCACGCGGTCATGAAGGCAGACGTGCGGGACTCCACGCGGCTTACCCGCACCATGATGGAAAAAGGGCTGAATCCGGCTTCCTACTTCAGCCTGAATTTCTACGATCCGGTCAACAAGTTGCTGCAGAAGTATGGCGCCCAGAAAGTTTTCCTCGAAGGCGATGCCATCATTGTCGCCATCCTGGAGCGCGAAGGAGAGCCCAGCCTTTCCGTGAGCCGCATGGCGGTGCTGGCACGCGAAATTATCGAAATCGTGCGCGGCTACAACGAAATGATGCAGCGCTCGGGCATGCCCCAACTCGAACTGGGCATCGGCATCACCTTGCAGAATTCCGCCCCTCTTTACCTGATGGATGGCGAGCGCCAGATCATGATCTCCGAAGCCCTGAACGAGAGCGACCGTCTCTCCGCCTGCAATAAGCGCGCCCGCAAGGTCATGGAACCCCAGGCCGGCCCCTTCCATGTTTACGCCTTTCAGGCGGCGGACATCGATGAGAACGGCAATCCCGAGGACGTTACTCTCAGTTTCAATCTGAGCGGCATCCGCATGAATGAAGATGCCTTCAAGAAATTGCAGCAGGAAATCAGCCTGGAGCCATTGAAGGTGAAATTACCTGCTTCCTTTGCCTCGTCGGATAAAGGCGAATACCGCCTGTACAGCGCGACCGTCCCCGTGGACCGCGACATCTTCCGGAAAATCGTGGTGCGCGAAAGCCGCATCCCGCGAATTGATTCCGCAGATTTCTCCATCAAAGGCTGGACCGAGCGCCGCTATTACGAGATCTGCACCGACGCCGCCATCTATGCCGCCCTCGAAAAGCGAAAAGCGATAGGACGATAAGTCGCTTGCTCCTCCTCACAGGGAATTTGCTTTTCGGATACAGGGGACTTACTTCCGAGGCGTCCCCGCAGGCGCAGCATCCTGCGGAAAACTTTTCAAGACCACCTCTCTCGACCGCGCGCTGACTTTGTTATTCACGTCATTAGTATTCTGGGTAAGTGTGCCCTTGAGCACGTAGTACCCCTCGTCCTGCGTAGTCTTGCCCTCGCCGCGTTGCACCGATCCTTTGAACTCGAACGCCACTCCATGAACAATATCGGTAGTGAAACTCAAGTTGTTGCCTTCCAGTTTCCCGGTCTTGAAGAACTGATCCAGAAACGCCCCTTTATCGCTCTCTCCCTCGCCATAACGTGAAATGAACCCGGTGACGCGCCCTCCGTCCTCCACCGTGATCTGAACGAACTCCCCATCTTTGAGGAATGAGTACATCCCGGAATAGGCATGGCCCTCCGGTCTGGCGGCGCCCGCAGGCGGAGGAGTCTGATCCTGGGAAGGCGCGGATTGAGCGCTGCAGATGTTCACCGCAAACAGCAGGCACAAGAATCCGAGCATGCGGAGAGCCGTTTTCATAATTTCACCGTGTGCTGATTCTATTATGCGAAAAACAAAAAAGCTTCAGCCTTTGTGGGCTGAAGCCTGCGCAACCGGGCAATTGGTCGACCCGCAATCCTGACAAGGGTCGGGCTACCAGTCGCCCCAGTGCGAGGCGGTCATCTGAAGAAACTTCATCTTCCACGTGTCGCCCTGCTTCACCCACACCGTGCTGAAATGCTGGTAGCGCGGCGGGGGCCCCTGATCCTGGGCGACCGGAACCCGCAGCACCACGTTGTAAGTCACAATCGCGCTCTCCGGCCCGGCGGGAACAACCTGCATCTCGTAGGGCATGATGTCGGACCCGCCTTCGCTGTACTGATCGATCATTTCCTGCCGCGAGTAGAGTTGGCCGTCGAAGCCGACAAAGGAAAAATCGTCCGTGAGAGTGCGCTTGAAGAACGCGGCATCGCCCTTCTTCGCCGCCGCCAGGAAACTCTTCTCGGCGTCCATCAAGGTTTGCTCGAAGGCGCTGGGAGCCTTTGCGGGCGCGTTGGATTGTCCACTCCGCCCCAGAGCAACAGTGCAACAGAGCAGTAGGGACAGAGTCATAAAGCCGTATCTCATTCCCCCTCCATTCAGTGCGCAAGACTCCGAAAAAAAGACGCGTTCGAAATTCAGCGTCAGCCCCTAGTCTTTAGCTAGAAGCTAGAAGCTAGAAGCTAGAAGCTAGAAGCTAGAAGCTCATAACTCACAGCTTACCCTCCACGAATTCGTTGCGCCAGTTGCGCGCGCGGTACCGAGACCTGCTCGCCGGTCGCGAGGTCCTTAAGCGCGAAGGCGTCGGCCTGGATTTCATTCTCGCCGACAATCAGGATGTATTTCGCTCCCGCCTTACTGGCAGCTTCGAAAGATTTCTTCAGCCGGAAGCTATCGTCTCCCAGTTCGATGATGAGATCTTGGCGCCGCAGTTCCCGGGCCAGGCGCGCGGCATCGGCATTCATCCCGGCCATGGGAGCGATGTAGGCATCGGGCTTGCGCACGACGCTCTCATCCGACGCTTTTTCCTGCAGCGACATCACCAGCCGGTCTTCCCCAATAGCGAACCCGATTCCTGGCGCGGGTGGACCTCCCAGAGCCTCGGAAAGTCCGTCGTAGCGTCCGCCCCCCAGAATTGCATTCTGCGCTCCCAACGCCCCGTGCGTGAATTCAAATGCCGTGCGCGTGTAGTAATCCAGCCCCCGCACCAGGCGGTCGTTCAAAGTGAATGGGACGCCCACCTTCGTCAGAATGGCTTGCACCGCCGCAAAATGCTGCCGGCATCCCTCATCGAGAAATTGGCTGATGCGAGGAAGCTTCTCGATAATCGGCTGATCCTCGGGAACTTTGCAGTCGAACACGCGCAGTGGGTTGGTGACCGCTCGGCGCTGGCAGTCGGCACACATCTTCTCCTTCACCGGTTCCAGCGCCTTGCGCAGAGCCTCGTTAAACGCGACACGGTCATTGGGACATCCCACGGAATTCAACTGAAGATTCCATTCCCTGATTCCCAGACGGTCGAGTAACGTGGCAAGCATCTCCAGCACTTCCGCGTCACGTGCTGGGGAATCGCTCCCTGCCGAGGCGGGGCCGATGACCTCTGCATCAATCTGATAAAACTGCCGGTATCGACCTTTCTGCGGACGCTCCCTCCGAAACATCGGCCCGATGCAATAAAGCTTGTTCAGGCCGCGATCTCCAAGCTTGTGCTCGATGTATGCGCGGACGATCCCGGCAGTAGCCTCAGGCCGCAGGGTCAGCGATTGACCCTTCTCACTCGCGGCCCTCGAGCGATCCTCCCAGGTGTACATTTCCTTCGCGACGATATCCGTCTCTTCGCCCACGCCGCGAGCAAACAACTCCGTATTTTCAAAAACCGGCGTACGAATCTCCTGGAAGTTGTAAGCGCGAAACACCTCGCGCGCGACGGATTCAACGAAGTTCCACACCGCCGTCTCCGGCGGCAACAAATCCCGAGTTCCTCGAACCGCTTTGATCACCACATTCCTTTCATAAATCGCCGAGACAGGTGGGGACGACCGACAACGGACAACTGACTACTGCTCTTTCAGATACTCATCCTTGTACCCCAAATAGTTCCTCGCGTACCGCATGATCATTTCGTCTTCTTCCGGCCCCAGCTTGCGCCGGAACTTTCCCGGAGAACCCATCCACAGCGAGCCCGGCTCGACCACCGTCTTCTCAGGGATTAGAGTCCCGGCGGCGATAATCGATCCCGCCCCGATGCGGGCCCCGTTCAGGATGATGGATCCCATCCCGATGAGGCAGCGGTCTTCGATCACGCACCCATGCAGCGTCACCGAATGTCCCACGGTGACGTACTCCCCGAGATACACGCCCCACTGCTGCTTCATCCCGTGCAGCACGCTATTGTCCTGAACATTGGAGAAGGCTCCCACGCGGATCTCGTGCACGTCGCCCCGCAATACGGCATTCATCCACACGGAAGCGTGCTCGCCGAGTACCACGTCCCCAATGATCTGCGCCGACTGATCGACAAAACAGCTCGAAGGAATCGTCGGCCGAATGCCCTTATACGATCGAATCATGCTATTTCCGGAAAACATTGAACATAGCACGAGCTGCGAGCTAAGAGCTAAGAGCAATGAGCTATGAGCAAAGCCGATCAGTTCCGCTCCAGGCCTTTTGCTCATCGCTCATCGCTTGCTATTCCCACTCCGGGAAAATCGATAAAAATCTGCTGCCAATCACAGACGGCCGCACTTTGGAATGCTATACAAGCGATGGGTTTCTCCTCCCACGGCGAAGTCTCCCGGCCGCGCTGGCTCTTTACACGCCCTCCGGCACTTCTCCGTGGAGTTATTCGCCGCGTCCGGTAACGCGGGCCCATGCTCCCCTCCGAGATTCAGCCGTCAGGGGTGGACCTATGTTCACGACACGAGCGGTCATCTTCCTTTCTCTACTGTCGTTATTTCGCATGTCTGTGCCAGTCTCAGCACAGGATTCTGCCACTGGATCCTTAAGTGGCACGGTCTTCGATCCTGCTGGAGGACGCGTCGCACAGGCTGTTGTCGTCATCGTGAACACCGGGACTGCCTCCCGCTACACCGCGATCACCAACGCCGAAGGCCGCTTCGCCCTCGCCTTGCTCCCGCCCGGGGACTACTCCGCACGCGTGGAAGCTCCAGCGATGTCTCCCGAAATAACCCCGCAGTTGCACATTGATGTAGGAGGCGCCGCCGAAATCGAATTTCATCTGAAGCTCGCCGGGGCGCAAGAGACTCTCACCGTATCTGCCGCGCCCATGCTCGTCGAGACCAAGCCCAGCGCCGTTTCCACCCTGCTCGATGAACGCGCCATGAACGATCTGCCGCTCAATGGACGCCGCTTCTCCGATCTGGCGCTGTTCTCCCCCGGCGTCACCCAGGACCCTCGCAGTCTGACCTCGGCAACCAATGGCGACCTTTCCTTCGGAGGCATTCGCGGATTTCAGAACACCTTCCTCGTCGATGGCGGCGACTACAACAATGCATTCTTCGCCCAGGCCCGTGGGCGTTATCGCACGCCTTACAATTTCTCCACCGAAATGGTGCAGGAATTCCGCGTCTCGTCGAATGCCTATGGCGCGGAGCAGGGTCGATCCGGAGGTGCGGTGGTAAACGTCGTCACGAAATCCGGCTCCAATCACCTGCATGGCACCGCGTTTTACTACTTGCGCGATAGCTCGTTCGGCGCCAGCAATCCTTTTCTCTCCTTCAAGCCCCATAACCGGCAACAGCAGGTGGGAGGCACCATCGGTGGCCCTATCAAGCGCAACAAGGTTTTCTTTTTCACCGGATTTGACCAGCATGTGTTCCGCGTTCCCAACGTGGTGCAGTTCCTGAACGGCAGTTCTCAACTGCGCCCGCAGTCCGGCACTGACGCTGTTCCCGGCGACTATGAGGCCACGGACTCCGCCCTGGTGTTTGCCGCTGCGGCCCAGCTCTCTTCTTTGACCGGGGAATATCCCGCCGCGCAGATCGGCAATTCCGCCTACGCCAAGCTCGACATCAACATCTCCCCTCGTAATCAGATGGGGTTGCGGGTGAACACTACCCGCTACTGGGGATCGAACAATGTGTTTCTGGATCCGGCGAGCCCTGTGACCTATGACTCAATCAGCAACAACGGTCAGGAACTGGTTGCAACAGAGACCGTGAATCTTGCCCTGACCAGCGGCCTGGGTATGAAATGGCTTAGCCATTTCCGGGCTCAGTTCTCGCGCGACCGCCAGCAGTCTCACACCAACAGCAGTGATGTACTGGTGAAGATCCCCACCGTCCTGGATGCTATCGGTCGATCCAGCATGCTGCCACGTGAAACCCGGGAGCACCGCGTGCATCTGGCGGACACCCTTAGCGTAGAAGGCCCCCGCCACGCTCTGAAGTTCGGCGGCGATGCGCTCATTACCAAGATTTTCGATTTCTTCCCCAGCCAGCAAAGCGGCGAATACCTCTTCTATCCCATCAAGGTCAATCCCGTCACCTTCGAACCGCAGATGGGAGCGCTTCAGCTCACGCCTTTGCGGGCGTACGCACATCAGCAACCGCACTATTACCTGCAGAATTTCGGCAGCGCAGTCTCGCATCCGGATACCAACGAATATGCTGCCTTCGCGCAGGACACGATGCGCTTGACCAATCATCTGGCGGTGAATCTGGGAGTTCGTTGGGATCTTCAGACCTTCACCACCCAGGGTCTGCTCTCGAATCCTCTGTTCCCGCCCGCGGGCAAAGTGCCATTCCAGCCCTACAATTTCGCTCCCCGCGCCGGGTTGGCATATTCGTTAGGTAACCGGCGCCCTCTGGTCCTTCGCGCCGGATACGGCATCTTTTTCGTGCGCATTCCGCAGATCTACAACTCGGTGATTCAGACGGAAAACGGGATCACCAACTCCCATCTCTTCCTGAACAAAAATAGTTACTTCGACCGGCAGGTCTTCCCCACATATCCGAATCCGCTGGTGACCTGCCCCCTATACGCCGAGAACTGCGCATTGCCGGCCGGATTCACGCAAGGGGTCACGCATGAAGTTTCCGCGTTCGCGACAAACTTTGTGACCCCGCGCGTGCAGCAATCCAGCATCACTTTCGAGAAGGAAATCGTTTCGCGTACGACCCTGGCGGTCTCATTGCTGAACGTGCGCGGCGAGCATCTGATTCGCGCGCTGGATGTAAATCTGCCCCAGCCGGTGGCGTTGACCTATCCCTTGTTCGATTCCACGGGATCGATTTTCAGCGGAGGCGCCTACACTGTGGATTCATTCTCCACCTGGCAATTCTCCCGCAGCTTAACCTGCGCCTGGCCGCCCTGCATCAATCCCCTGGGAAGACCGATCGCCGACCTGGGTGCGATCAACGTCTTTCAAAGCGCCGCATCCAGCAACTACAACGGCGCGACCCTCTCGATTAATCGCCGCGTGGCACGTGGGACTTACGTTCGTTTCTCGTACACCTATGCGCAGGCTATCGATGACGGGCAAGATGCCTTGGTTGCAGGCCAGCCAGCAACCGTCCAGAATTCCTATAACCCGAGCGCCGAGCGCGGGCCCAGCGTCACCGATCAGCGTCATCGTCTGGTCGCCGCGTTCTCTGCCGAGCCCAGACTCTTTCACCGTGGACACGAACTCCTCGGCCGCTACTTCAATGATTGGAAGATATCCGCGGTGGTGAATTACGGAACAGGACGCCCCTATAACGCCACAGTCGCGGGCGATCCCAACCAGGACGGCAACAGCCTGAACGATCGCTTGCCCGGATACATTCGCAACGCATTTACCGGACCGGACTATTCCACCGCGGATGTTCGCCTGACCCGCACTATCCGCTTTCGCGAGCGCTACAAGCTGAACCTGGTCGCCGAGTCATTCAACCTGTTCAATCGCGACAACCAGCGCGTGACCATTACGTCGAACGGCATGATCTCCACAGCCAGCACTTTTGTGCAGAATTCGGTGGAGGCGAAGGGAGCGCCTTATCCGGGATATTATTCGCTTCCAGGAAATTTCATGAAGCCCAACGGGGCCTATGCTCCCAGGCAGATTCAGCTCGCGGTAAAGTTTATTTTTTGAGCGGTCATCCTGCCCCCTAATCCCTGACCCTGCCCCCTGCATTTGAGGGCAAGCTTTTTAAGACAAGCTAAATAGCAGCCTGGAGGCGCCATCCTTCCCTAATCCGACCCCGCGCGTTCGCCATGCTCACAAACACTGCTCGCGTACCTGACGAAGCGTTCGCCCCTACACCACCCGATTCCGCTATACTTCCCGGTTCCCATGAAACCCACAGGCATGTCTCGCCGTCACTTCCTGGGCACCGCGACTGCGGCTGCTTCGTTGACCGTCATTCCCGTAGAGCTCCGCGCTGCCGCCTCGATGGCCACCAGTTCTACCGAACCGTCAGCCATCCGCATCGCTTCCTCGTCCACGCCCATTCTCTTCGATCCTGACCAGGCGCTCGGAAGTTCCATGGACATCCTCTCGCACGATGTCGTCGAGAAGATCTACACCGAACCCATGGTGAAGCAGTGTCTCTCGGCCGGATGGGGACCGATTACCTACCGGCAGAACACGGAACTATCCATCGGGGCCTGGCACTGGAATCCAAACGGCACCTGGAGCGACGCCGCCAACAAGCGCGGATACTTCACCGGCAGCACTGAGCTGAAGGATCCCATCCGCCATTCCTACGGATACCCGCTGCCGCATCGCGGGCACACGCGCAACGGCGGCGCCGAACACGGCTATTCCCGCCTGACCGACGGCAATTCCGACTCGTACTGGAAAAGCAATCCGTATCTGGCCAGCAAATACACCGGTGAGCCGGATTCGGCTCACCCGCAGTGGATTGTCATCGATCTCGGATCGACCGAACCGGTGACACACATGCGTATCGATTGGCTCGATCCTTACGCCGTGAACTTCGAAGTGCAGTACTGGGTCGCCGAGAAGCCTTCCTCCAGCGAAGGGCCGATGGATCGTCCTACGTCCGGTATCTGGACGGCATTCCCCAACGGAACCGTCACCAACGGCAAGGGAGGCGCTCCAACCCTGCAACTCTCCTCCACCTCAATTCCTGCGCGCTATCTCCGCATCTGGATGACGCAGTCCTCGAACACCGCGGACCGGCGGCCCACTGCGACCCACGATCCCAAAGATCCGCGCAGCGCAGTTGGCTATGCCATACGCGAACTCTACGTAGGCACGCTCACCCAAGGAGAAGAACTGGTCGACCTGGTCCAGCATCGCGCCGATCAGAACCAGACCGCCACGCTCTGCTCCTCTATCGACCCTTGGCACTCCGAGTCGGATCTCGACACTCACGGCGACCAGACGGGACTCGATCTGTTTTTCACCAGTGGCATCACCAATAATCTTCCAGCGATGATTCCCGTCTCAATGCTCTACGGCACGCCCGAAGACGCGGCTGCGCAGATGGCTTATCTGAAAAAGCGTGGCTATCCCATTTCCTACGTGGAGATGGGCGAAGAGCCCGATGGCCAGAACATGCTGCCGGAGGATTACGCCGCACTCTACCTGCAATTCGCCACCGCCATGCATCGGGTGAACCCCGAGCTGAAGCTCGGCGGCCCGGTGTTCGAGGGCGTGAACGAAGACATTAAGGTCTGGCCCGACGCGCAAGGCCGCACCTCATGGCTGGGCCGCTTTCTCGATTACCTGAAAGCTCACAATCGCCTGGGCGACCTCGCCTTCATGAGCTTCGAGCATTATCCCTACCCGCCTTGCGAGATCGTCTGGGCGGATCTCTATCGCGAACCTCAACTCGTCAGCCATATCCTCGATGTCTGGCGCGAGGACGGCCTGCCCGCCAATGTTCCCATGATGAACACCGAGAGCAATGTGACGTACGGAAACGCGCAACAGATGTCCGACATCTTCGCTGCGCTGTGGCTGTGCGATAGCGTCGGCGCCTTCCTCACTGCGGGAGGCGCGGTCTACTATCACTCGCCCATTCAGCCCGAGCCGCTCCGTCCCGGATGCCGCGGGTTTGGAACGTATGGGAACTACGTTGCCGACGAGAACCTCGATGTCAAGACTTTCACCTCGCAGTATCATGCCAGTCGGCTGATCAATCTCGACTGGGTGCAGCACCGTGCTGGAGTCCACAAGCTCTATCCTGCCGCCTGCGATTTGAAAGACGAAGGCGGACATACGCTGATAACCGCCTACGCCGTTTCGCGTCCCGATGGCCAGTGGTCGGTGATGATCATCAACAAAGATCAATCCAATCCGCATGACATCAAGCTAGCGTTCGAGGGTGCAGAGAAGTCTCTTGTCGGTCCCATCACCATGACCACCTTCGGTAGCGAACAATACATGTGGAAGTCAGAAGGCCCGAACAGCCATCCCGATCCAAACGAACCCCCAGTCACGAAGACTCTGCCGGCGGGCACAGCGTCCGCAACCCTGCCGAAAGCCTCAGTGACCATACTGCGTGCCAAACTGGCCGGCTGATCTATGCTCGCGTACGGACAGCCCTTGCGTAGGGAAGCTCCGCAGGCTTTTTCTGGAGCAGCTGCAGGCCTCCTAAAGCGAGGGCAGTCTCCGTTTTCCACAGCAAAATTGTCGTGATGTGACGCATAACCTTTACCCAGGCAATAGAAAGCGCACACTGGGACGGTGAGGACGAATGTTAATCCCGCCGCAGAAAAGAACAGACAAGCCGAGCTTAACTCCTTATTCCAGAATACTTTACATGTAAGCCTTTTGGATAAAATACTTTGCGAGCGCAAGCTGGGGTACCCTGATTGCAAGTTCCATGGATTGAATACTTTGCGCAAAGTGGTCCCATTCTTTTTCACGCGCTCTCTCCAACCTTATAATTCGCATGTCTCAGGTTCCCGAATGCTCTCGTGTAAGCCCTGTTTGTGGATACTCGTTGTAGCTTGCC
>JAICJP010000399.1 GCA_025928375.1 Candidatus Sulfotelmatobacter sp. | reverse complement strand
CGGTGTCTTTTCCCGCCGTCTTGCCGAGTTGCTCTGACGTTTGCGTAACGTCGAGCACGTCATCGACGATCTGAAACGCCAAGCCGATTCCCATCCCGAACGCACGCAGGTGAGCGACTTCGGAATCCTCCGCTCCTGCGTAGAGTCCCCCGCTCACCAGGCTGGCCGTAATCAGGGCCGCGGTCTTGGACCGGTGGATGTACTCCAGCATCTCGGCGGTGGGCTTGCTATGTTCCGCTTCCAGGTCGACTACCTGCCCTCCAATCATCCCGTTTACCGTGCCAGTGCCGCGAGCGATCTCCTCGATGATCTTTACGCGCGATTCCGGCGGACACTTCAAACGGGACAGTACTTCATAAGACTGGGTCTGCAAGGCGTCGCCGGACAGAATCGCGATCGCCTCTCCGAAAACTTTGTGGCAAGTGGGGCGCCCGCGGCGCAAATCATCGTTATCGAGAGCTGGCAAATCGTCGTGGATCAGGGAGTAGGTGTGCAGCATTTCCAGCGCGGCGCCGAGTTCTTCAATTCCCTTGGGCAGAGAGCCGGCCACCATGCGTCCCGCTTCCATGGCCAGTACGGGACGAAGGCGCTTGCCCCCGGCAAACACGCTGTGCCGCATGGCCTTGTGAATAGAGACGGGATGCTCGGTCTCGAGCGGAATCAGGCGGTCGAGCGCGGCGTCGGCGAGCCGCTGTCCTTGTTCCAGGGTCTCCTTGAGCATGACGAGGCAGTATAGCAAGCAGGCATGGTTCTGCAATTTGCCCCAAGCGCAAAACAAAAGGCCGCTTCAGGCGTCCTCTCAGGGATGTGGAAACTTATGCGGCTGCGCTGCCCGGGATGCCAGTGTGGCGCAGAATTGCGGTCAGCACATTGTTGATGTCGTCGGCGGGGCAGACATCGCATGCTCCTGCCGCCAGCGCAGCCATCCACATCTCTTCGTCAGGAATGCGGTGCGTGCAAACGATGGATAGTTCCGGAAACGCCTGATGCAGGCGCTCGAGGTCGCACAAAGACCAATGCTCAAGGTTGAGAACGACCGCCTGCGGGCGACTGTGGGCAACATTATCCAGAAAATGTTCGTGAGAGCCGGCGAGGTGCACGGAGAAGTGAGGACGCAGTCCGCCCGCCAGCGATTGCGCAACAACTGGATCTTTCTCCAGAACTACAACATTCAGAGCCATGAATCCCCCGATCTCGAGCGCAGATGACGGCTGGGCATCAACGCTCGACTACGCTGCGGGGTGGCTGGGAAACCACAACTCCACAGACAGCTTAAGTGAATCCCAAGCCGCGGACTTACCGGCGGGCAGACGCCTTGTCCGACAGCGGCTCGAATGGTTCGGCCTGGAGCTTCCCGTTTTTTTTCAGCAGAATCTCGACTTTACCTTCTGCCTGTTCCAACTCCTTCCGGCAGGTGGAAGAGAGTTGCATGCCTTCTTCAAAAAGGGCCAGTGATTTTTCTAAAGGGACCTCTCCCTTTTCCAGTTCCTGAACAATTTTCTCCAATCGCTGGAGGCACTCTTCAAACTTGGGCAACGGGTTTTCGCTCCGTCTGTATATCTTAATGCAACGATTATGACGGCTTGTCCAGTGATTTCGTACGAGGGAGCAAGAAAAATAAAGTCAAAGGTTCCGGAACGGCACGAGCCTGCTTAGAAAATCGTTATAGCACTCGTATGAGGTGAACGCGACGTGAACGCGGCAAGATTCCGGTGAGCAGTACAGCGCGCGAAGAATGCCAGCATAGAACAGACGGAGGCAAGTAGCTACCGCGATGCTGCTGGCTCTGTCCCGAGAGCTTCCAATACATCCACGGCGGAAGTGTAGCGACCCATCGGTGCGCTGATCTGTGCGCCCTGCGTCATCTGACGGCAGGCCATCAGCATCTCGCGCGCGATCGCCACTCCTTCGGCGCGAGCCGCTTCCGGATTTTGCGCGCGCGCCATGCGCTCCAGGATGGAGTCGGGCACCGAAACCCGCAATTCATTCTTCATGAACTCGGCGTTGCGCACACTGACGAGGGGCCAGATTCCCGCGATCAGTGGAATCTTGTAGTGCTCGATCCTGCGCAGAAAAACTTCCAGCAGACGAAGATCAAAAACCGGCTGCGTGACCACATATTCCGCGCCCGCTTCCACCTTGAATTCAAAGCGGCGAATTTCTTCATCCAGATCGGTCAGCCCCGGATTGGCGCCCACTCCGATTACAAATCCCGTTCCCACTCCAATGGAATTGCCGCCGAGATCGAGTCCGCGATTCAGGTTGTGCACAATATTGACCAGCCCAATCGCGTCCACATCAAACACGGCCGTGGCATCGGGATAATTTCCCATCTTCGGTGGATCGCCGGTGATGCAGATCAGATTTCTGATTCCGACGGCCGCTGCTCCCAGCAGATCGCTCTGAATGCACAGCACGTTACGATCGCGACAGGTGTAGTGCAGGATGGCGTCGATGCCCACCTCGCGCTGAATCAGCAACGAGAGCGCTTGGTTGCTCATGCGCGCCGAAGCGCGCGGACTATCAGGAATATTCACCCCGTCCACGCCCACGGATTTCAGGAAGCGGGCTCCTTCAATCTCCTTGCTGACGTCGATTCCTTTCGGAGGCACGATCTCCACCATGGTCGCGAACTCTCCAGCGGCGAGCTTCGCGCCCAATGGGGAGCGTTTTTCGAGCGGCACGGCGGCAATTGGCGGCGGCGCAGGCTGTGTGCTGCCGGAACGCACCGCGGCGGTTCGGCCGCGAGCTTCCCCCACGCGCAGGGCTGACTTCATGACGCGAATGTGGTCTGGCGTGGTTCCGCAACAGCCGCCGACCAGTCTTACTCCCGCAGCCACGAACTTGCGCGCGTAGCTCGCCATGTACTCCGGCGAGCACAGATAGATATTCCTTCCATCCACCGAGCGCGGGATACCGGCGTTCGGCTGCGCTGACAGCGGCAGGGAAGTCAGGACACGCACGCGTTCCATGGCATCCAGCATGGCGACCGGTCCAACACTGCAATTGCAGCCAATTACGTCCGCACCCCACTCTGCCAATTTGGGAGTGAAGGTCTGGGGATCGGAACCGTCGAGGCAGTTGCCGTCTTCGTCGATGGTGACCTGCGCCACAATGGGAATCGATGGATGGATGTCCCGGGCCGCGAGCATGGCCTGATGAATTTCTTCCAGATATCCGAAAGTTTCCAGGATCAGCAGATCCACTCCGCTTTCCACCAGGGCTTGAATCTGCTGGCGGAAGGCGTCGCGCGCTTCCTGATACGAAGTCTTGCCCAAAGGTTCGATTCTGGTCCCCAGTGGGCCAACCGATCCGGCGACCCACACATCGAAGCTTTTGGCGGCTTCGCGAGCCAGGCGAACACCCGCCCGGTTGATGTCCCGGACTTTGTCGGCGACGCTGTGTCGAGCCAGCCGGAACGAATTGGCACCGAAGGTGTTGGTTTCAATGATCTCCGCGCCGGCCTGGAGATAGTCGTGGTGAATGCCGCGAATCAGGTCAGGCTGCGACAGATTCAGTTCGTCATAAGACCGGTTGATAAAAATGCCTTTGGCATAGAGCAACGTGCCCATGGCGCCATCGCATAGCACGGGAGAATGCTTAATTCGGGCAAGAAAGTCAGCCGCCATATATTTGCTGAGAATACAGGATCAAAGCGGGATTGCGCATCTCGCATCGGCGAGGCACGCGTGAGGAGAGGTGCCTCAGGGCGGGTTACGGCCAGACGAAGGCACCGTGCCCACTCTGCTATAATCGACGATTTCACAATTAAATCTTCCTTTTTCAGCTTCTTAGGAGCCTGCCGTTTGAAGAACCGCATCCTCGCTCTGCTGGTGGGACTGGCAGCTATCCTCAGTTTTCTTTCTTGCGGCGGAGGTAAGAAAACCGCGACTTCCAGCGGTTTGACCGAACGGGTTCTTGCTTCTCAGGGCGTGACTGCGTCGTTCAGTTTCGGCTCCCTTGTCTTCGTCAACGGACTTAACGACACATTGCCGCGGGTCTCCCCGCTGCACGCGGGAACTTCTCCGGGGCTGATGGTGCTTTCTCCGACCCGGAGTATTCTGGCGACCTTCGACTCGGCTACAAATACCGTGTATTCGGTGGACACCGTCAAAGAAACT
>JAICJP010000395.1 GCA_025928375.1 Candidatus Sulfotelmatobacter sp. | reverse complement strand
TTCCATGGCATGGAAGAGGTCGTCGGTTCGATCCCGACCAGGTCCACCAAATCTAAGAAGCCTTCTCTTCCCCTTTGTCCAGTAACTCTTCTTTGACCCTCTCCAAGGTCTTCTCCGGTAGCACGCCCTCCTGCAGGACCTCCTCTTCCGAGTCGTAGGGCCGATGCCGGATGATGCGCTTTGCGGTTGCCTTGCCGATCCCTGGCACGCTCATTAACTCGTCGCGCTTCGCCGTGTTCAGCACTTCGGCTACTTCTTCGCTCTCCATCTCCACCTCGGCCCGGGTCTGCTCCAGATTCCTCTGGGTAGGGTCCTGAAAATAATCGCGCAGCTTTTGACCCCACTCCATGCGCGTTTTGCTGCCCTCCTGAGGGGCGACCAGCAGTCCCACCGCCGTGCCGATCCCCAATCCGAATAAAAATGATTTCATGACATCCTCCCGGTGAAGTAAATACACACGGAATCATACTCACCCAGTCATCAAGGAAAAGGGATACCGCCAAATCCCCATTTCGGCTGAGGTTGAAACTGCAGCATTGAAAGGGATTTCCCGACCCGCAGAGACATAGCTTGCTATGTATGTTTCCAAGCTAGGCGACATGCCCCCTGCGGCACTTCCGTAACCGTTTGGGTGGGCTCACTACCGGATATCATGGACCGTCCGGAGCTTCTTTCAATGACTGGGATTTCTGCCCCCATTCCGCCGACGCCGCCACCTCCGCGAGTGCCCGTGGACCTTGACCTCCGCGTGTGGGGCATGGGCGCCGACGGTCGTCCGTTTTCTCAGCATGCTCGTGCTCGAAACATCAGCCAGGGAGGAGCCCTGCTGTCCGATATTGAGCGTGACCTCAAGATTGGCGACACCATCGCCGTTCAGAACGGCGACAAGAAGGCCCGCTGCAAGGTAGTCTGGCTGACTAATACCCGCTCGGCGCAGAAGATCAAAGTAGGAGTCCAGTTGCTCAAAGACCAGGAGTGCCCGTGGGCTACATTACTTCCACACACGCCGGGTCAAATGCCCGTAACTGGGAAGGCCCAAAGAAGGTGGGAGCGGCACAAAATTTCGCTGGGTATCACGCTGCGGACCGATCGATCCCGCCTCCCGCTGCGCGTCAACGCCACCGACGTCAGCGCAAGGGGATGTTATGTGGAGACGCTGTCACCTTTTCAGATTGGGACTGCTCTCACCGCAGAGTGGTTCTGTGGAGCACAGAAGCTGATCACCCGTACCTTTGTTCGCAGCTGCGATCCGCAAGTCGGCATGGGCATTGAGTTCATGGGGCTGACCACCGAGCAGCAACAGCAATTTCAGCAATATCTTCGCGCCATGAATCCTTTTGCCTGCTCCATCGAACACGCCAATCGCAACTAGTCCCGCGTCGCTGATCTGCGCCGCGCAAACCACAGGTAAACGGGAATGCCCAGCAGGATGACGATCACCCCCCCGACCGAATCCCGAAGGTTACTCACAAAGGTGTAGCAAAGCAAGACCGCCGCGGTCGCAATAAATAAGATCGGTACGACTGGATACCCCGCCGTTCGATACGGCCGGTGCACGCTGGGTTCTCTTTTACGGAACACGAAAATCGTACTCGCCGCCACCATATAGAAGAGCCACTCCGCAAATATCGCCAGTGAAAACAGCTCGCGGAAGGCCCCGCCCACCAGCACCAGCAGAATCGCCAGGATTCCCTGGATCACGAGTGCCAGCGCAGGTGTGTGAAATCGCGGGTGCACCTCTCCCAAAGCCTTGAACAGATAGCCATCGCGAGCGACGGCGAAGGGCACGCGCCCTCCGCTCATAATGGTTCCATTCAGGCCTGCAAGCATGGAGATGATCATGCCAATCGAGACCAGCGAAATCCCAACGCGCCCCAGCGCTGCTTCACTCGCGGTTGAGGCTGGAACTGCCGAGTTTGCGATGATGCTCGCCGGAAGCGCCCGCTGAATCCCGGCATTCATCCCGATGTACAGCACCGCCACCAGCCCCACCCCGGCGATCAAGGCGATGGGAATGGTTCGCTCCGGCCTCTCAATCTCTTCGCTAACCATGTTGAGATCGTTCCAGCCGTCGTACGCCCAGAGCGCCGCCACCAGCGCGGCCATGAATCCCACCATCCCGCCCTTCGCTCCGGCAAAGCTGCTGCCGAAGTTGCTCCACGATCCCGAGGATGCGGTGAATGCGATCACCGCAATTCCCACAATCATTGCAACCTTCAACACCGTAAAGGCAAATTGAAAATTCCCCGCTTTCCGCACCCCTATGTAATTCAATCCGGTGATAAAAACCGTACCGGCAATTGCGGCCAGATGCCCGTAGTTGATGACCAGCACCCGTCCCGCCGTGACGTGCCACGCCACAAGCGTCTGGGGCAAGAAACTGAAAGCAGCAAAGGTTCCCAGCACGCGCACCAGTCCCGCAGTCACACTCGCAATGGAAGCGGGCTTCGCAATCAGAAACCAGGTCCAGCCATAAAGAAATCCCCACAGCGGTCCGTAAGCATCCCGGACATAGACGTACTCTCCCCCTGAGTAAGGACGAACCGCGCCCAACTCGGCATATGTGAGCGCACCAAAAAAAGAAAGCAGGCCCCCGACAATCCACGCCAGATAAACCAGCCCCGCCGAACCCACGGCCTGCATCATCTCCGCAGGTACAAGAAAAATGCCGCTCCCGATGATAGTTCCCGCGACAATCGAAGTGGCGTGCCACACATTAAGGCCACGTACCAGCTCCGGTCTGTTCTTACCGGAGGTCGTACCACTCGTCCTTCTCTGCTCGGATGTTCCTAGTGACATCTCAGAGTTGCCCCTCGAAATCGCCACCCGTAAGCATTCGGATGCGCATGTCGGGGCATTATAGCTGCCACAATCCGGAAAAATGCTACGCTGATCAAATGACGTCTATGCTCACGTGGAGACGGCCCACGGCGCTGTCCCCCCGAAGCGAAGCGACGCGGCCTCGATCACGAATGCCGCTGGCAGCCGCTTTGGTTTGCTTTCTCAACTTCCCCGTCTTCGCCGCTTCCTGGACCGTCCAGGCCCAACCGCCGAAGCTCGTGAACGGTGCTCCACTCCTATTCAGGGTAAAATCCCCATCCCGACTCGAATCGCTCTCCGGAAGCTGGTTTGGACATCCACTCACCTTCAGCTACCAGCCTTCCAACAAGACCTGGTTCGCGCTGGCGGGAGTGGGTTTCGATATTAAACCCGGTAAATACAAGCTCGAACTGACGGGAACGACCCTCACTAAGACGCTCGTGACTTTCGCGCGCACGTTCCCAGTCGGCGTTGCGAATTATCCAAAGATCAAGGTTCAACTCGCTGTGGACAGAAAGTTCACTGAGCCCGACCCCGAACAAGTCAAGCAGATTGCCGATGCCAACAAGATCAAAGAAGAGCATCTCAACCAGGTTTCGCCAGAACGCGAATGGGACGGCAACTTCGCTCCCCCGGTGGACGCGCCCACATCGGACGTCTATGGCTCGCAGCGCATTTTCAACGGAGTTGCCCAGAGACCGCATTACGGCCTTGATTTCCGCGTTCATACGGGAACTCCGGTCAAGGCCATGAATGACGGAACCGTTCTCCTGGCCCGTTTTCTGTATTACGAAGGCAATTTTGTGGTGATCGACCACGGCCAAGGCCTGCTGACGATGTATCTCCACCTTTCACAACTGGAAACGAAGGAAGGAGAAACGATAAAACGTGGCCAGGAGATCGGCCTGAGCGGAGGAAGCGGCCGCGCGACAGGTCCTCACCTCGACGTCCGCGTCCGCTGGCAGGGCGTTTATCTCGATCCCGCTCGGCTGCTGCAAATGTCACTGCCGTAAGCGTCGCGCAGCTCGCTACGCCGCTCCGCCCGAAACCTTTCCCGACCCTCGCACCACGCGATTCAAATCGTCTTTCAAGCCAAGATTCCGGATCAAGCGGTGCAGGTAATTAGGGTGCACGCCGAGAACTGCCGCCGCCTCGATGTAATTCCCGCGCGTTTGCTCGACGGCGTTCATGATCAAACTTTTCTTGAGTTCCTTGACACCTGCATGATAGCGGCCTTCGGACATCCCGCCGGACGGTTGCTGCTCGACCAGCGATTCCGGCAAGTCTTCGAGCAAAATGGTATCGGAGGAGCCCATCACCAGCGCTCTCTCAATCGCATTCTCCAACTCGCGCACATTTCCCGGCCA
>JAICJP010000274.1 GCA_025928375.1 Candidatus Sulfotelmatobacter sp. | reverse complement strand
TGAGAGTAACTTCACCGCTCGTCAGAGCCGCCTGTCCCTGCTTGCGGAAAGCAAAGTGGGTACCGCTAAACTGACGGGATATTGGGAAGGTGATTTTCTTGGCACTGGGGTGACTTCTAACAACCGGCAGAGCAATAGCTATGTCTTTCGGCAGCGGGTTCTTTTTGGGCAAGCTGCATTTGACAGCGGCTGGATCATTACCGGCGGTCAGCAGTGGTCCTTGGTTACTGAAACTAAAAAAGGAATCACAAACCGAACAGAAATTCTGCCGCAGACTATCGATTCGCAATACCAGGTGGGCTTCAATTGGGCGCGGCAATATGGCTTCCGGGTGGTCAAGGACTTCGGCGGCAAGTTTGCTCTCGGCCTATCCGTGGAAGCACCAGAGGCGACCATTGGTGGCCGAGGCTTTTCCTCCGTGGCCACAACAGACCTCAGCAAAGCCACGGTTACCACCACCGGTAATGCCTTCGTCTTTGCTCCGGGTAACGGTGGCGGATTGTTCAATTTCGTCGATACCACCGGATACTCTTTCAACAAATCGCCTGACATCATCGTGAAAGCGGCTGCCGATCCTGGTTGGGGCCATTACGAAGTGTTTGGCATTTTCAGCGCGTTCCGCAATCGAGTTTATCCCTGCGGCGTGGTGGGCACGAATACAAAAGACACAGTTGCTCCGACAACTCCTGCAACGATTGCTTGCGGCATCGATGGTTCCACTTCGCCAAGTTCAATCGGGGCGTTCAACGACACACGAAACGGCGGTGGCTTCGGCGCAAATATTCGAGTTCCTGTGCTTCCCAAAAAGCTGGATTTCGCTGTCCAAGGCGCAGCTGGGGACGGTATCGGCCGATACGGGTCTGCCCAGATCGCGGATCTAACGCTCCGTCCGGATGGCACGCAAGCGCTGATCCGAACCGCCCATGCACTCGGAGAACTGGAATTGCACGCGACCCCGAAATTGGATATCTACGCCTACTTTGGTGGAGAATACGGCTGGCGCACGGCCTATCAGGGATATGACAGCATTGCGGTTGTGAAGACGCCGTCGATCCCGGCCACTGCCACGACGCTCGCCATTCCCGGCACCACGACTACCACAATCAAAGTGAACCAAATCGGCGGCTACGGTTCGCCTTTCGCCAATAACTCAGGCTGCGGCACGGAAAATCCTCCGACCAACCAGCTTACTCCTTCCGGCGGCGGTACCTGCGCGGGAGACACTCGTCTCGTCGTGCAAGGAACCCTTGGTTTCTGGCATCGGTTGACGCAGGGACCGAAAGGCGGCCTCCGCTGGGGCATTCAGTACTCCTACTTTGAGCGGCTTGGCTGGTCAGGGAACAACGGCACTGGAGTTGGCATTTCGCCCAAGGGAGTGGACAACATGGTATGGACCTCGTTCCGCTACTACCTGCCGTAAGCGGAACAAATTGAGGGAAACGAATGGCGCCGGGCGATTCGTCCGGTGCCATTTATTTGGGAGCAGAAGCGGTTGTCAATCACCGCACGCGGAAAAGGGATGATCTATACTGGCTGTCCTGTATTGGCAGTGGAGTCCTCAAGGAATATCACTGAAGCGCGTTCATGAGCCGCATCTCGCTAGACGATCCCAAATACTTCCTCAACCGCGACATCTCCTGGCTCGCCTTTAACCGCCGTGTGCTCGAAGAAGCGGGCGACGAGGGCAATCCGCTGCTGGAACGCCTGAAATTCCTCTCCATTTCGGCCAGCAATCTCGATGAGTTCTTTGAAGTCCGCATCGCCGCCATACTGCAGCAGATCGAAGACGGCTACAACGAGGCTGGTGCCGATGGCCTGACCCTCAATGAAAAACGCGACATTCTGAGCAAGCAAACCCATGAGTTCGTGGACGACCAGTACGACTGCTGGAATGCAAAATTGCGCCCGGCGCTTGCACAGCAAGGCATTCGCGTGCTCGGACTGCATGAACTGGATGCGCAGTCCATGCGGTTTGTGGAGGAATACTGCGAGAGGGAACTGGACCCGCTGCTGACCCCGGTGACCGTGGACCCGGCGCATCCCTTTCCGCGCGTCATTAACAAGGCACTGTGCCTGGGGCTGCTGCTACGGCGGCGGCGGCGTTCGGCTCTCACTTACACCGGGGTAGTGTCGGTGCCGCGTGCTCTGCCACGCCTGGTGAAGCTTCCTTCGGACGGCACCCACGACTTCATTTTTCTTGCGGACCTGGTAGCGCATCACGCGGTGCGTATGTATCACGGATACGACATCGTCTCCTCCGCCCCGTTTCGGGTCACGCGCAACAGCAATCTGTATCTGGCGGAAGAAGAAGCCCGCAGCCTGCTTGAATCGGTGCGTACGGAATTGCACAACCGCCGCAAGGGCGATGCGGTGCGCCTGGAGATCGAGGCTGATGCCGATCCGGAAATCATCGACCGCCTGCGCACCGTGTTTGAGCTTGATCCCTGGCAGGTTTTTCCCGTGAATGGCCCGGTGAACCTGGTGCGCCTGTTCAATGTTTACGAACAGGTGAACCGTCCCGATCTGAAGTACCGCGCGTTTGTGCCCCGCGAATTGCGCTTGACTTCGAAATCCAAGGATCTGTTCCAAGAGTTGCGCTCGCACGACATTTTGCTCCACCACCCCTTCGATTCCTACGACGCGGTAGTCTCGTTTATCGAATCGGCGGCGGAAGACGACAACGTACTGTCGATCAAGCAGACGCTATACCGGACCAGTGAGCATTCTCTTATCGTTCCTTCGCTGATGGATGCCGCCTCACGAAAAGAAGTGACAGCAGTTGTGGAGTTGAAGGCTCGCTTTGATGAAGCCTCGAATATTCGCTGGGCGCGCGATCTGGAAGATGCGGGCGTGCAGGTTTTTCATGGACTGGTTGGCCTGAAAACGCATTGCAAGCTCTCGTTGTTGGTGCGCCGCGATCCCGACGGCGTCCCGCGCAGCTACGCGCATATTGGAACGGGGAATTACAATGCGGCCACCGCCCGCATCTACACCGATCTCAGCTTGTTCACCGCCAATCCTGAAATTACACGAGCAGTGCACGACGTTTTCAGCTTCCTGACCGCATATGCGGAGAACCAGAGCTACGAGCCTCTGCTGGTTGCGCCTCTGGATCTCGCGGAGAAATGCATTGCGCTGATCGAGCGCGAGGCGGATCACGCCCGTCGCGGCGATCCGGCGCGCATCATCGCGAAAATGAATGCACTGGTCGACAAAAACATCGTGCAAGCGCTATACCGCGCTTCCCAGGCCGGAGTGGAGATCAATCTCATTGTTCGCGGGATTTGCGCCCTGCGTCCCGGCGTGCGAGGGGTGAGCGAAAATATCCGGGTGCGCAGCATTGTGGGACGGTTCCTCGAGCATAGCCGCATTTATTACTTTGCCAATGGCGGGGATGAAGAGATATACATCGGGAGCGCGGACTGGATGCCACGGAATCTGTATGAGCGGGTCGAGGTGCTGGTTCCGCTGCGCGACGAGATGTTGCGGCAACGAGTGCGGCACGAGATTCTGGACGCCTACCTGGCCGACAACCGCAAGGCAAGGATTCTTCTCAAAGATGAAACTTATATCCGGGCATGGCAGCCCATGCAGGGCAAACGAAATCGCCGGATGCCCACCGGCGCAGCGGCATTCAGTGCCCAGGAGTTTCTTATGAGCGTGGCGGAAGGCAAAGCTCCCGCAGCTCTGCCCGTCCCCGTGCCTGCCAGAAAGCGTAAAGTAGTTGCCGGAAGGGAACGATAATCCATCATGATTCTTTACTTTTTGCGCCACGCCAGCGCGGGCGAACACGTGGCCAACCCCAAAAAAGATGAGAAGCGAGCCCTCGATAAGGAAGGCATCGAACAGTGCGGCTACATTGGCCGCGCCCTGGCTGCCCTGAACGTGCAGGTTGATGCAGTGGTGTCCAGTCCGCTGAAACGCGCGACCCAGACGGCATCGCTGGTGGGCAATGAGATCGGCTATGAAGGTAAGTTGCAGATCGACGCCGCGCTTCGTCCGGGCGCAGGTCTCGCGGACTTTCGGAAGCTGCTCGACAAATACTCAAAACAGGAAGCGGTGATGGTCGTTGGGCACAACCCTAATCTGAGCCAATTTCTGGGTTCGGTGATCAGCGACTCGGGGTGTGAGGCCGCGGTGGACCTGAAGAAGGGCGGTGTCGCTAGAGTGGAGATGCGCCGGACCTCCGGCACTCTGCAGTGGTGCCTGACGCCGAAAGCGGTTCGCACTCTCTACGAAACTGCCGTGGAAAGTTCGCGCCCGAAAACTTCGCGGAAATAGTCGCGCTCTTTTTCGACCGCCCATTGCTCCAGGTCCACACCCATCCGGCGACGCGGGATCAACGTGAGCTTCACTCCAGCATCGCGCAGAGAAATTCGGACCTTCTCGACGGCGTGGGTGCGCCCCAGGTTTAATGCCCGCGCGACCCGTAGCAACACGATCGCTTTCTCCACATCCGCACGGTCTGCGCTCTCGATCAACTTCATGGGCCCATCGTCCACGGCGGGTTTCGATTTGCCGAGATAGCGGGCGATCGCCGCGATGATGCGCCTTTGTTGCGGCGTAAAGCCAAGAATTTCGGAATTGGAAACGATGTAGTGCGTGTGCCGGTGGCGGCCGTTGCGATTCACAAAGTCGCCAACTTCGTAGAGCATGGCCGCTGCACTCAGCCATTCTCCGTATTCCGCGGGCAGTCGGTGCAACGACCGCAGGGCCGAAAACAGCAGCGTGGCGGATTCGCGAACGTCCAGCGCGTGCTTGCGATCGACGCGATAGTGCGCCACGGCATTCATGATGGATTCCCATCGTTCCGATTCGATTTGCCGTCCGGAACGGGTCGTACGATCGTAGTCCGCCGCCATTTGCGCCAGAATGCCATCCCGTAATCCCAAGGGAGAATAGCGAAATCCCTTCAGGCGAAGGCGCTCCACCAGTTCGTGGTACACCGCGGCGCCGGCCACAATGATTTCCGCGCGCCGTGGTCCGATGCCTTCGATTTTTCTCCGCTCGGCTACGGGAAGCCGCGAAATGCGTTTCGCCATACGGGCCATGTCGCCGCGGGAGACAACGTTTCGTTGGCGGCTCTTGCTGCGGCCGAAATGGCTGGCCACCGCGGCCAGGGACGCCGCGGTTCCAGAAGTCGCAACAACGTTTTTGATCTTTGCCGCGGTGATCCGGTTTACGACCTTGTTTACTTCGCGGGCAACGAATCCTCGCAAACTGGTCAGCTCTCCTTTGCGCGGGGGATCATGACGTAAGAATTCATTGGTCAGACGAACCGCGCCCAAGGGAAGGCTGACGGCGTCGCGGATATGGCCGCCCTGCGAAACGGTGAGTTCACAGCTTCCGCCGCCTAGGTCCAGCATCAGAGTTGGAAACCGATCGATGCGGGCTCCGGAAACCAGCCCGAGGTGGATGAGACGCGCTTCTTCGACTCCGGAGACGATCTCTACTTTCCATCCCGTAGCGGATCGTACCCATTCGAGGAATGCCTGGGCATTCCGCGCGTCCCGCACGGCGCTGGTTGCGACGACACGTACCGAATCCGTGACTACCTGCTGAGTTGCCCGATGAAAGCGCCGCAGCACTTTGACCGTTTCCGCCATGGACTCGGGGGTCAGAAAGCCGGAACTGAATACGCCTTCGCCCAGGCGGGTTACTTCGCGATCTTCATGCAGGGCGTGAAGACGTCCTCGTTGCAAGCGCGCGATCTTGAGCCGGACTGAATTTGAGCCGATATCAACCGCAGCGAAAGTAGGCATTGAAGGCCCACAGTTTACATGGGGGAACACGCAGCGTCACTCAGGTGAATTATGCGGCTTGGCTCTGTGACGCGGAACTCCGCCTTGCAGGTTTCGGCGTGTTGGCGCTGGGACTCACTGCAGCAGAGTCGGATGGTGATCCCGAAAGAGCAGCGACGGCATGACGAAACTTGACGCGGGTGACGTTGTGCAGGGCCGCCACTAACGACGATTGCGCGATGTCTCCGAGTTGCCGGGAGGCAGTGCGAGTCAGAGTCATCCAGTCGTGCCAACTGCCTAATGCATCCTGCAACTGCTTTAGCCC
>JAICJP010000363.1 GCA_025928375.1 Candidatus Sulfotelmatobacter sp. | reverse complement strand
TCAACATTGATGGCGCGATCGGAGGCACGGCGCAGGGGAGAGGCGTCGGCCTGGAATGGAACCAGGCCTTTGTCGCGGTGGACGGGCTCCGGGGGGAAGACCGCGGCCTCGCCACGGTGGAGTACCGCAGCGGGTTCTGTCATATCGGGATCGCCAGCGCGCAGATTGCGGGGCTCAATCTGAAGTTTGCCTGCTAGCAGATTCTCGGCGTTCTCGGCGGTGAGCCAGCGTCCTTCTTTGGTGATGCCGATCGGCACCACATCATACTTTTCTTTGTCGATGGCATTGAGAACGGAAGCGGCGGAGAGCAGGGAAACTTCGTGCTCTCCGCTACGGCCGCCGAATAAGATACCGACGCGAAGTTTTTCCATGACCCATTAGTGTGGATGTGGGCCGAGCGTCCCGTCAATCGCAGGGTAGATTCCCCGCCGCTTTATTCGCTGAGTTGGATGAGCTCAAAGGAAGTCGCGGAAACGTCCTCGAAGATGAGCCGTTTCTCCTCCGCAATCGCCGATGGTGCCTGTCCCTACATGAGTCTTCTCAGCTTTGAATCGGCAGGGTTCGGATTCTTTTCTTCGTAGCTGCGTAGATCGCGTTGCACAACGCTGGGGCTACGGGAGGCAGCGATGGTTCACCGATTCCTGTTGGAGCTTCCTGACTTGGAACAGCATAGACCTCCACGGTTGGGGCCTCGTCCATACGGAGCGGGGCGTAATCGTCGAAGTTGCCTTGCACTACGCGTCCCTTGTCGATCGTGATCTGCGCGCGCAAGGCGTTGGACAAGCCGTATACGACTCCGCCCTGAATCTGTTGTTCCAGAATGGCTGGGTTTACGACTTGTCCGCAATCTACGGCTGCGACCACGCGGTGTACCTTGGGTTGAGTGTTCTCCATGGTGATCTCGACCACTTCGGCCATGTAGGTCTGGAAACAGGCGAAGCAGGCGATGCCTCGGTAGTGGCCGGCGGGAAGCGGTTTGTCCCAGCCTGCTTTTTCGGCCGCAAGTTGCAGCACGGCACGCATGCGGGCTGTGTGCCAGGTGGTCGTGAAGTAAGCGAGATCCTGATCCTTGGCCAGCAGTTGCAGGCGATACTTCAGCGGATCTTTTCCGGCTGCGAGCGCCAGTTCGTCGATGAAGCTTTCGAGAGCGAAACCCGCTTGCAGTGCGTAGACGGAGCGCATCCAGCCAAGCGGCACTGGAGTTTCGGTCATCACGTATTCGATGGCGTAGTTCGGGATTCCGTAGACCGGGCCGGCTTCGTCGGGCAGATCGGGATCGACGTTATTCGGAACCGGCTGACCTTTTTGTCCCGTAATCGAGGGCGCGATGATGCGATGCGTGAGTGCGACTGGAAGACCCGCACCGTCGAGCGTGGCGCTCAGCTGATGCAGGCTGGCGGGACGATAGGTGGAGCAGCGCATGTCATCTTCGCGTGTCCAGATCACTTTGACTGGGGCGTTGATTGCCTTAGAGACCCGCGCGGCTTCAACGGCGTAGTCGTGTTCCAGACGGCGGCCGAAGCCTCCCCCCATGAGCGTGACATTCACTTTGACCTGATCGGGATCGAGTCCAATGGCGGTGGCGACCGAATCGCGGCAGTCCTGGGGAACTTGCGTCGGCGCCCAAAGTTCGCATTTCGAGCCCTGAAAATGCGCTGTACAGTTGCCCGGCTCCATGGGAGCGTGGGCCATGAAAGGCAGCATGTATTCGGCGGAGATGTGGCGACCGGAGGTTTTGCCGGGTTCTCCGGCGGCATAGAGGGTTGCGCCCTTCTTGCTGGCTGCCTGTTTCAAGGAGGCGAGGATTGCGCCTGAGTTCAGGTCCTTGTTCGGCCCGTCGTCCCAGCCGACGTTGAGAACGCGGCGGCCTTCCATCGCAGACCAGACGGTGTCAGCTACGACGGCGACGGCGGAATCGCCGATCTTTCCGACGTAGGTGACGCCCGAGATTTTCCTCGATTCCTTGTCGTCGATGGATGTGACTTTTCCGCCAATCAGGGGACAGCGGGCGAGCACGGCATGCTTCATCCCCGGCAGGCGGAAGTCGATGCCATAGATGGCCTCGCCCTTCACTTTGGCGAGCGAATCGAGACGAGGCAGGCGCTGTCCTACGATCTTGTAATCCTTGCTCTGCTTCAGGGTGACGTCGCTCGGGACGGGCAGGGTGGAAGCCTTGGCGACGAGTTCTCCGTAGCTCAGGCTGCGGTTGCTGGCGGCATGCTTGATGTGTCCGGCTTCCGCCGTGCATGTGGATCGCGGAACGCCCCAGGTCAAGGCGGCGGCGCTGATCAGCATCTCGCGCGCGGACGCTCCGGCTTTGCGCATGGGATCCCAGGTGGTGCGGATGCTGGCGCTGCCTCCTGTTGTCTGATCGCCATAGAGGGTGCTGGCTCCAGCCTGCTCGATTTCAATCTGCTTCCAGTCAGCTTCGAGTTCTTCGGCCAGGATCATGGGCAGGGCAGTGCGGACACCTTGCCCCATCTCGGAGCGGGCGACCACGATTGTGATCTTGTTGTCTGGAGTAATGCGCAGATAGGCATTCGGGGAGAAGGAATCTTTGTGCGATTCGCCTTTGTGAGGCAGATAGAAGCCGATGACCAGTCCGGCGGCGGCACCGATTCCGGCGCCTACGAATTCGCGGCGGGAGAGTGGGCTCATCGCGCACCTCCATTGGCGGCGCGATGGATCGCTTTGCGAATACGCTCGTAGGTTCCGCAACGGCACAGATTGCCATTCATCGCCTGCGTGATCTGCTCGTCGGTGGGTTTCGGCGTCTTCGCCAGAAGAGCGGCGGCGGACATGATCTGCCCCGTCTGGCAGTAGCCGCACTGCGGAACTTCTTCGGCCAGCCAGGCTTCCTGGAGCGGATGAAGTCCGTTCGGGCCGAGGCCCTCGATCGTGGTCACGTTCTTATTGGCGACCTGCGAGACCGGGGTCGAGCAGGAACGGATCGGATTGCCCTCGACGTGCACGGTACAGGCGCCGCACAGTCCGGCACCGCAGCCGAACTTGGTGCCGGTGAGTTGGAGCGTGTCCCGAAGAACCCAGAGCAGCGGGGTTTCGGGAGAGACGGAGACTTGTTTCTCACTGCCGTTAACGCGGAGTGTGATGTCAGCCATGGTTGTCCAGTGTTGGGAGTTTGAGACTGCAGTACATCGTACTCAAGAGCGGGGAAAAGTGGAATGGGCTTTGCGGGCCCGGCAATTCCATTCCCACTTCTCCCAAAACCGGGGAGAAGTGGGCGACCCCCTGCCAGCTCTGATTGGGAGCGCGACAGCTGGATTACTTCAGCTGTGCGAGTCGCTGCGTTGCCAGTTGTCCGGCTTCGGTTGCGGGATTGTCTTTCTTGATCTGCTCGTACATTTTCTTGGCGTCGAGGGACTGGTTAGAATCCTGATAAAGCTCGGCGAGCTGAAGCTGCGCCGTTACTTTGCTGACTGAGGTGGTCGGTTTGTTGATCAGTTCCTGGTAGAGCGCGATCGCGTCCTTGGTGCGGCTGGTGTCGGCGTAGAGGGCAGCGAGGGCATCCTTGGCGACCGAGGCGACTTCCTTGTTTGCCTTGGAAATCACTTCCTTGAAGTTGCGCTCGGCGGCGGCGTTGTCGCCCAGGTTCTTTTCCGTCACTGCCAGAAAATAGTGAGCCATGTCCGCGGTGCGGGTGTGGGGATACTTGTCGACAATGGCCTGGAATTGCTTCTGGGCGGCCTGGGAGCGTTCTTTTGCCGAGGTAAAGGTGGGGAAGTCAGGCTGCTCCGGGGTGCCGGGGGCGCGGAGCTGGGTGTCCAGGGTGCGGACGGCGACGGAGAGGTCGAGACTGGCTTTTTCGTCCTGGCCGTTGAGATAGTACCAGCCGCCGACCGCGGCCCCGATGAGAATGATGGCGACGACGGTCGCGATGACGATCGTGTTCCGGTGTTCAACGGTCCAGTCGGCGGTCTTTTCGGCGACGCCGATGGTAGCACGGCTAAACGCATCCTGTTTGAGTTGATGGCGGGTCTGTGCGCGCAACGGACTTCCCTTCTAAAGTTGTGGGTGGGTGGATAAACATCGAGTTTAACAGGCTAGAAAAGAGAGGTCAAAAGGGACCTGCCTAACGGGCCGGGCGGAGGTACAAGCCGGCGGACGCGCCTACCCACTCCAGATTTTTGTTGTGATCCACTCCCATCATTAATCCGCGGCCCATGCGAATGATGGTGAGCACCGGCTTCAGATCCTCCAGCCAGATGTACATCACGCGCACTTCAGCTTTCGTGCTGCCGTAAGGGGTCTCGATCACGGGTTCGAAGTTCATGCGCTCCTGCAGGATGTAATACGCGCGCTTCTCGGACGGAATTGCGTCAACGTCCCGTCTAGTGGGAGCGATCACCACTCCGAGGCCGGCGAACGAGTACAGCGGCTTCAGGGCGTAGTTTTCGAGATCGGGAGGGAGTTCGGCCAGTTCATTCAGAAACCAGGTTTTGGGAACCGAGCGGTGCTGGAAGTACGGGATGGAGAATTTGCTGATGCGGAAATACCAGTTGGGATGTCCTGCCCATTGCACGTCGAGATCGTCGCGCCAGTCGAAATTGAGCGTGACATTCTTCCGCTGCAGTTCGTCAACAATGGCCCGGTTGTAAATGCGGTGAATGGGAATG
>JAICJP010000020.1 GCA_025928375.1 Candidatus Sulfotelmatobacter sp. | reverse complement strand
GCTAAGCACGAAAGTCGATCCCACCTCGGCACGCTTCGAGGCCAACATGCGCTTTCTCGCGGACTTGATGTCCCAGGTACGGAATGAAGGCGAAGTCATCTGCGAAGGCGGTGGGACCAAGGCGATCGAGAGCCAGCATCGGAAGGGTCGGTTGACTGCGCGCGAACGCATCGGACTACTCGCCGACCCCGGGACATTCTTCGAGTTGGGCCTTTACGCCGCGCACGGAATGTATGAGGAATGGGGCGGCGCCCCGGCTGCCGGCGTGATCACCGGCATGGCCCGCATCCATACACGCATGGTCATGATCATCGCCAACGATGCCACAGTCAAAGCCGGCGCGTTCTTCCCCATGACATCGAAGAAGGTGATCCGCGCGCAGAATATCGCCATCGAGAATCGCATGCCCACCATCTACCTGGTGGACTCGGCAGGAGTATTCCTGCCGTTGCAGGAAGATGTTTTCCCCGACACCGACGATTTTGGACGCGTGTTTCGCAACAATGCGGTCATGTCGGCAATGGGGGTCCCGCAGATCGCTGCCATCATGGGCATGTGCGTCGCGGGCGGCGGTTACCTGCCCGTGATGTGCGATCACGTATTGATGACCGATGGGAGCGGGTTGTTCCTCGCGGGTCCGGCACTGGTGCAAGCCGCAATCGGACAGAAGGTCTCCGCGGAGGACCTGGGCGGAGCGGCGATGCATTCCGCCATCAGCGGCACAGTCGATTTCCGTGAACCCAACGATGAAACCTGTATCGGGCGTATTCGCTCCATCGTGGAGAAATGGGGATACCGGCGCCTCTCTCCCTGGGATCGCAAGAAGCCGATCGAACCGGAACGGCCAGGCGAGGAAATTTACGGGATCTACGATCCATCTCCCGGGCGTCCTTACGACATGAAAGAGATTCTGGCGCGTGTTTTAGATGGCAGCCGCTTCGATGAGTACAAGCCCGAATACGGCAAAACGGTGCTATGCGGTTACGGGCGCATCGGTGGGTTTGCCGTCGGTATTGTGGCCAATCAGAAGTTGCACGCGCAGCAGACCGATCACGAAGGACACAAGCGGGTGGAATTTGGCGGCGTCATCTACACGGAGTCGGCCGAAAAGGCTGCGCGCTTCATCATGGACTGTAACCAGAACCTGATCCCGCTGATCTTTTTTCACGACGTCAACGGATTCATGGTGGGACGCGATGCCGAATGGAGCGGAATTATCAAGGCGGGAGCGAAGATGGTGAATGCCGTCTCCAATTCCGTGGTGCCGAAGATCACCGTCATTGTCGGCGGATCTTTCGGCGCGGGGCACTACGCCATGTGCGGCAAAGCTTACGATCCCCGATTTGTATTCGCGTGGCCGACAGCGCGCTACGCTGTCATGAGCGGCGATGCGGCAGCCGGGACCCTGGTCGAGATCAAGATGAAGCAACTGGAGCGCGGCGGGAAGAAACTGAGCGACGAAGAAAAAAAGGAACTCTACGAATCGGTGAAGCGCACCTACGACGAGCAGACCGATCCCCGCTATGGCGCGGCCCGCCTTTGGATCGATAAGATCATCGATCCGATGGAGACGCGAGCTGCCATTACCCAGGCGCTGGAGGCTGCTGCGCTGAATCCGGACGTGCCGGAGTTCAAGGTGGGAGTGCTGCAAACTTGATAAGTTCTTGGCACAGATTCACACGGATTGACACTGATCGACCTCTTTGGTTTCTGAATGATCTCTGCAATCTGTGGCCAGTGTTCCCATGAGCGATTCAGTCAAAATTATCGAATGTCCCCGCGACGCCTGGCAAGGCCTGAAGGGAATGATCCCTGCCGACCTGAAAGCAGATTATCTCAAGGCCTTGATGAGCGCGGGGTTCAAACACATCGATGCGGTCTCTTTCGTGTCGCCCAAAGCAGTGCCACAGATGGCCGACTCGGAGGAGGTTCTTAAGGAACTCGGCCCTCACGAAAATGTGGAGATCATTGGAATTGTGGTCAACGAGAAAGGAGCACAGCGGGCGATCGACACTAACGCGGTTTCGACCTTGGGCTTTCCCTATTCGATCTCCGAAACTTTCCTGCGCAAGAATCAGAACCAGTCGCCGGAAGACTCGCTGGAGGAACTGGAAAAGATCCAGAAGAAAGCAGACGAAGCCGGCCTCAATGTGGTCGTCTATATTTCGATGGCATTCGGCAATCCGTACGGCGACGACTGGAGCATTGAGGAAGTCCTGAAGGCGGTCGAACTGCTCGAAGTCGAAAACCTGCAGATGATTTCTCTGGCCGATACTGTCGGCATGGCCAGCCCTGAGCAGATCGGACACCTGGTGAGCGCCGTGACGGAACAGTACGGCTATCTGGAGATCGGGGTTCATCTGCACAGCCGTCCGGAATTGGCCGGGCAAAAAATCCTGGCCGCGTACGACGCGGGTTGCCGCCGCTTTGATTCAGCGCTGGGGGGACTGGGCGGATGCCCCTTTGCACAGGACGCACTGGTCGGCAATATTGCCACCGAAGCTGTGCTTGCCGCTCTCCGCCAACGCAACGCAGAGTTGCCAACCCTGAAGCCACTCGATACTCTTCTGAGGGCGACTAACGGGCTGGCGGTTAAATACTCGGAATCGCAGGCAGCCGATTAATCGCGATAGATTCATACGGATTTTCACTAACAAGTAAAGACCAGCCACGCAAGAAAACCTGGCCGCAACCGTATGGCGTATAAAACAGTTCAACTCGCATTTGAGGGCAAATTGGCAACGCTCACTCTGAATCGCCCGGAGAAGCGCAATGCCATCAGTTTCGAACTGATCGATGACCTGCTGCGTTCCCTCGATGAAGTGGCAAAGTCGGATGCTATCGTGTTGATCCTGACCGGAGCGGGAAAAGCATTCTGTTCGGGCATGGATCTGGAAAACTTGAAAGCGCTGATTGGGCGAAGTCCGGAACAGAATCTGCAAGATTCGCAGACCATGGTCCAACTCTTCCGATCCATTTACGAGTTTCCCAAGGTGACGATAGCGGCGGTCAACGGGGCAGCCATCGCGGGTGGAACAGGGCTGGCGCTTCTATGCGATTTCACTCTTGCTACTCCCGATGCGAAGTTCGGCTATACCGAAGTCCGAATCGGTTTTGTGCCGGCCATCGTCTCCACTTTCCTGCTGCGGCAAGTTGGGGAGAAGCAGGCGCGGGACCTGTTGCTGACGGGCAGAATCTTCGGCGCGGAAGAAGCCTCCCGCCTGGGACTTCTCAGCGAAATAGTTCCCGCCGAGCAACTCATGATTCGGGCCCGCGCCCTCGCTTCTATATTGATGGAAAACAGCTCCGCCTCTCTGCTCGCGACCAAGAAACTGCTGACCGATCATGCCCGCGGCGAAATTGATGCCCAGATTCAGGAAGCCGTGCGCTCCAATGCGAGCATCCGCGAAACTGCCGATTTCCGCGAGGGCATCTCGTCCTTCCTGGAAAAGCGCCAGCCTGTGTGGACGGGCAAATGAACCGCAACAACCATCTTCCGGTAAATGAAACCCGCCTGCGAGTGCGCTATGCCGAAACCGACCAGATGGGCGTCGTCTACCATTCCAACCACCTCATCTGGTTTGAAGTGGGACGTGTGGAACTGATGCGTCAGATGGGATTCTCCTATCGTGATATGGAGCGGGAGGACGGCCGCTTTATCGCCGTGGCGGAAGTCCTGTGCCGCTATCGTGCTCCGGTGTTTTACGACGAAGAGGTCATAGTCAGGACACGTCTGAAGACCGTGCGCGAATCCGTAGTTATCTTTTCTTACGAACTGAACCGCGCCCATGACGGCGCATTGCTGGCGGAGGGCGAGACCACCCACATTGTCACGGATGCAAAGATGAAGGTGGCGCCGCTGCCTGACAAATACCTGAGTGTATTCCGTGCCGCAGTGAAGAAATGAACCGGGGAGTCCTTTGAACGCACTACATATCAGTGGAAACGATCTACGTCTGGAGGCGGTCCGCGAAGTCGCGGTGGAGCGGCGCCCGGTGTTGCTAGCGCCGGACGCTCGCGAATCAGTGAACCGGGCTCGGGCCGTCGTCGATGAGATCGTTGCCAGCAACAAGGTCGCTTACGCAATCACTACCGGCGTCGGCAAACTGAGCGAGGTTCGCATTGCCGGCGACCAGATTCGCGAACTGCAGGTGAACCTCGTGCGCTCCCATGCCGTGGGAGTCGGCGATCCGCTGGCGGTGCCCGAGACGCGAGCCATGATGCTGTTGAGGGCGAATTCACTGGCCAAGGGACATTCTGGCGTGCGCGCCGTGATCATCGACACCCTCTGCGAGATGCTCAACCGCGGCGTCACCCCATTCGTGCCCTCCCAGGGCAGCGTCGGTGCGAGCGGCGACCTGGCACCGCTGGCCCACTTGGCTCTAGCGTTGATTGGCGAAGGCGAATGCTTCAACGACAAAGGAGAACGAGTTCCCAGCGCGGACGCCTTGAAGCGCGCGCAGATCAAAGCGGTCGTGCTTGAGTCCAAGGAGACGATCTCGCTCATCAACGGAACCCAGGGAATGCTTGCGGTCGGGACGTTGTCTCTGCTCGCGGCTGAGACGCTGGTGGATTCCGCCGACGTGATTGGCAGCTTGAGCTGCGACGCACTCAAGGGTACCGATGCCGCCTTTGATGAGCGTATCCATAAAGCGCGCCCCCACAGCGGACAAATAAAGACCGCTGCCAACCTGCGCCGGATGCTGGAAGGGAGCCAGATCCGCGAGTCGCACCGTGAATGCGGGCGCGTGCAAGACGCCTACTCGCTACGCTGCATCCCACAGGTCCACGGAGCGGTACGCGACACCTTGGCATACTGCCGGGAGGTTTTCGAAATCGAAGCCAACTCCGCAGTCGATAATCCGCTGGTCTTCATCACGGGCAATTCCGAAGGCGACGTAATCTCCGGCGGAAATTTCCACGGCGAACCATTGGCATTCGCGTTGGACTTCCTCGCTATTGCTTTATGCGCTTTGGCCGGAATCAGCGAACGCAGGATCGAGCGATTGGTCAATCCCGCGCTCAGCGAAGGCTTGCCGCCCTTCCTCGCTCCCGGCGCTGGCCTGAACTCCGGTTTCATGATGCCTCAGGTGACCGCCGCGGCTCTCGTGAGCGAAAACAAAGTTCTGGCGCACCCCGCCTCGGTGGATTCGATCACCACTTCGGGGAACAAGGAGGATTACGTTTCCATGGGAATGACTGCGGCGATCAAACTCCGGCGCATTGTCGAAAACACACGCAACGTTTTGGCCATTGAAGCAATGGCAGTGGCGCAGGCGCTGGACTTCCTGGCGCCGCTTAAGACGTCGAAGCGCGGCCAGAATGCCCATGCCACGATCCGTTCTGTTTCTGCAGCCATGGACAAGGATCGTGTCATGTATCCGGATTTCGTGCGCCTCTCGCAGCTTTTGGCCAGCGGCAAAATCGCTGAGGCCCTACGATAGCCGAACGCCCGCAAGGATCTGAGCATGAAGACCCGTACCGAGTATTTGAAATTTCACACCAAGAAGCATCGCGCTTATGTCCATATCACACCGCAAATCGAGCAGATTGTTTCTAACAGTGGGGTTCGCGAAGGCATGGTTCTGGTTTCTGCCATGCACATCACGGCCGGAATTTATGTAAACGACAATGAGAGTGGCCTGATAGAAGATATCGATCAGTGGCTGGAGCATCTCGCTCCCTTCAAAAAGGATTACAAGCACCATGAAACGGGCGAGGACAACGGCGACTCACATTTGAAGGCGCTGCTCATCCATCATGAAGTGATCGTGCCCATCACAGCCGGCAAACTCGATCTGGGAACGTGGCAGCGAGTCTTTTACGCTGAATTCGACGGGCAGCGCGATAAGCGCGTCATCGTGAAGGTCATGGGAGAGTAAGGGGATGCCCGAAGAACTCACAGAACTGCAAGAGCATGCTGAACACGCCAAGGAAAATCCTGAACTCGCGCCGGTTTCGCTGACCATGGCGATTGTGGCGGTACTGGTCGCGGTTTCCACGCTGCTGGGGCACCGCGCCCATACGGAAGAAGTTGTCCTGCAAGCTCTGGCTTCGGACCGGTGGGCCTATTATCAATCGCAAAACATTCGCCGCCATGTGGATGAATTATTCTTGGATTTGACCTCGGTACAAGCCAGCGCCGACGCCGCCGCATTAGCCAAGTTGCGCGCCAAATATTCCGAGGAGGCGACGCACTACCGCGACAATCGCAATGACACCGAGGCCGAAGCGCGCAGGCTGGAGGCGGAAGTTGCAACCGAGCGGAACCGGGCGGACCGCTTCGATCTCTCGGAAGTGTTTCTCGAAATCGGACTCGTGATTACATCCATCACGCTGCTGACACGCCGCAAGGTCTACTGGGGGATGGGTGCAGCATTCGCAACCGTCGGCGTAGTGCTCGCCTGTACCGCATGGCTGATTCACTGAGCAGGCATTAGGGTTCCTGAATGGCAAATATCAAAGTCCCGTACTTGGATCTGAGAGCGCAGTACCGCAGCATCAAGCCTGAAATAGACCAGGCGGTTGCTCGGGTGCTCGACAGCTGTCAATTTGTGCTTGGCCCTGAAATAGCGGAGTTCGAAAAAGAATTTGCCTCATACTGCGGCACAACCGAATGTGTGGCGGTGAATTCCGGAACCAGCGCCTTGCACCTGGCGCTGCTCGCGGCCGGCGTAGGACCGGGCGATGAGGTCATTACGGTTCCCTTCACCTTTGTCGCGAGTGTTTCCACCATTCTTTACGCGGGCGCCAAGCCGGTTCTGGTCGACATCGAACCGCGCACGTTCAACATGAATCCCGATGCCCTCGAGGCGGCAATCTCCCCGCGCACCAAGGCGATCGTCCCGGTTCATCTCTATGGTCATCCCGCGGACATGGACCCGATCCTGGAAGTAGCGCAAAAAAACAAGCTGATCGTGATTGAAGACGCTGCTCAGGCGCATGGGGCGAAGTATAAGGGCCGTTCCTCGGGGAGCATCGGCGACATCGGCTGCTTCAGTTTTTACCCGGCAAAAAATCTCGGGGCCTGCGGGGAAGGTGGGGCTATCACCACCAGCAACCCCGAATACGCCCGCAAGATCCGCATGCTGCGCGATTGGGGCCAGGACCGCAAATATCACCATGTGCTGCACGGATATAACTACCGCATGGAGGGTTTTCAAGGAGCGATTCTGCGCGTGAAGCTGCGCCATCTGGAGCAATGGACGACGGCGCGTCGCTCCATCGGGAAGAAGTATAACGAACTCCTGGCAGGATCCGACCTGCTACTGCCAACAGAAATGCCAGGCACGCGCCACGTCTATCATCTCTACACGATTCGGGCAGACAATCGGGATGCACTCCAGGCCGCGCTGCTGAACGAGGAAATTCAAACCGGCATTCATTACTCCACCCCGGTTCATCTGCAACCCGCGTATGCGGAATTAGGATATGGACCGGACTCGTTCCCGGAATCCGAGAAAGCCGCCAAAGAAGTGCTGTCGCTCCCAATCTATCCCGAACTAAGCGATTCTCAAATCAAAGCAGTCGCCGAAGCGCTGACCAGGCTTGCCCAACCCGCGTAGCAAAACCTGACCCGCGTAGCGACAGCCCCTTGGGCTGTCCCGCCGAAGCACAGCGAGGCCGAAGGTTCCGACGGCCTACACTAGCTGTGTCTTGTCGGAAGACGAAACTGCAACCCGCCTGTCTCTCCCCGGCTTCACGACGAGAAATGGCCCAATGCCGAGCACGTCCATGCGAGTCCGTTGAAAGCAGTCGACCGCCTCCTCCGGAGTGCACACGATAGGCTCGTTCTCGTTAAAGCTGGTATTGAGGATGACCGGCAGTCCTGTCTTGCGGTGAAAGGCTGAGATCAGATCGTAGTACATCGGATTCTCTTCTCGCGTCACCGTCTGCAGACGCCCCGTGTCATCTACGTGGTTCACGGCGCACAAAGCCTTCCGCTTCTCCGGACGAATCTTATACACGTGCAGCATGAATGGCGACGGATGATCGTGCTCAAAGTATTCGTGCTGATACTCCGCCAAAATCGAAGGCGCGAAGGGGCGGAACCATTCGCGATGCTTGATGCGGGCGTTCAGAATGTCTTTCATATCCGCACGGCCTGGGTGCGCCACGATCGACCGGTTGCCCAAGGCGCGCGGGCCCCATTCCATGCGTCCCTGAAACCATCCCCCCACCTTGCCCGCGGCGATTTGCTCGGCGGTTTCTTCGAGCAAGTCGCGACGATCCAGCTTGCGATATTCCAGTCCCGCATTTTTCAGGGCCGACTGGATGCGTGCTTCCGAAAACTCCGGCCCCAGATACGAGTGCTTCAACTCGTGGCGGCGCGGTTGCTTAAGGACGGAATGATACGTGTGTAAAGCCGCTCCGATGGCGAGCCCTTCATCACCAGCCGCGGGCTGAATGTAGGTACGGCGGAACGCAGTGCTGTCAAACAGTTTCCCGTTGGCCACGCTATTCAGAGCGCATCCTCCCGCCATGGCGAGATCATCGAATGGCACTTTCTCGTGCAATGTGTTCAGAAGATGAAAGAATATTTCCTCGAATCGATGCTGCAGGGCGAAGGCAAGATCCATGTCGCGTTGGGCGACTTCGCTGTCCGGCTTTCGCGGCTCACCAAATAGCTTCTCGATGCGACCGGAAAAATGCCGGGCCAGGCGAACCGTGCCGTCCGGCAATACCTGCATCCCCTGATCGCTGCCGAGAGGCTTGAAATAGCTGAGATCCAGCTGGAACCCGCCATTCTTCGGCGAAATCATCTTGGCAATCCCGCCGCAATACGTGTCCCTGCCATAAGGAGCTAGGCCCATCACTTTGCCTTCATCGCCATATTTCGAGTAGCCGATGAACTCGCAAATCATCGTATAGAGGCTGCCCAGCGAGTGCGGCAGAAAAACGCGCTCCAGTACCTCAATATTGTTACCTCGGCAGCGCGCCATCATGGTGGAGACGAAATCCCCAGAACCGTCATAACTGAATCCCGCAGCCTTCTCCCATGGCGAGCAGTAGTAGGCACTGGCGATGTGAGCAATGTGATGTTCCAGGTGATGCTCCTGAAACTTGAGTTGCTGCGGGCTCACGTGCAGAGCCTTGGCCAACAGTGAGCGCACGTCGCGCATCGCTTCCTTGCGTTGCCGCAGGCGAATGAAGTTGAGAACCTTGGCAGGATGGCTAACTGCGTACTGCACCTTCCTGATCAGGTTCGCATCGCTGTCCTGACCGACCGCCACGTGTTCCACGTCCGATACTTTCGCACCAACGGCATCCAGACACGCCTTGACCGCCAGCGCAGGAAATCCACCGTAATGCTTGCGCCGGTTGAGACGCTCTTCGGCAATGGCGAATTTCACTTCGCCATCGACTAGTATTGCCGCGGACGCATCCGCGTGGAACATGTTGAGGCCCAAAACCAGCATGAACTAACTTAGTCTCCTGTGAATTCGAATTGCCGTTCGCTCATTCGTTCCGGTCAGGATGCAGAGTGGCAGTCATCTGGCATGAACGCAGAAATCCCGCAGCATCCACCGCTAGCGGTTTGCCTGCCATGCGTGATTCTTCGGCGCGCTGCGTCGCCAGCGTGGAACACACAATGTCCTCAAAAGCGATGGGCGCATCTTTGCCCAGTCGAATGCTGTCGACAAACGCCGTCCACTCAGCGCGGTGGCCCTTATCCTGTCGCAATCGCGAGCGAACCTTTTGTGCCCGGCCATTACGCACAAGCTCCATGCGGCGGAAGTCGTCCAGCACTGCGCTGCTGCCGCCACCAAAAACCTCAATCCGCTCCTTGGAAAAAGAACGATCTCCGTTTGCGAGATAGCTGATGATCGCCTCGGAACCGTTGCCGAACCGAACTGAGATCATCACATTATCGGCGCTGTAACGCCCCGTACTTCCGATTTCTCGAGTGGCCACTTCAACGATCGGCGAACCGGCAAGGTACATCATGAGGTCGATAAAATGACACACTTCGCCCAGAATGCGGCCTCCACCTTGTTCGCGATCGTTCAGCCAATGATCGGGCGCAAGGTACCCGGCGTTGATTCGATAGTGAAGCGCAAGTGGCTCCGCGACCGGCGCCAGGAATGCCTTCATCTGCGCGACCATGGGAGCGAAGCGCCGGTTGAAACCCACCATCAGCGCCGGTTGCTGTCCACCTGGAATTTCCATGTACGCGCTTACGATTTGCCTTAATTCCTGTTCACTTAAGCACAGCGGCTTTTCGCAGAATACATTTTTTGCCGCAGATAAAGCAGCCAGCACCTGAGCGCCATGCAGATGATGGCGAGTAGCAATGACAACCGTGTTGATCTCGGGATCCGGTGTAAGCCCGGCATCATCCGTCGTGCATTTCCGAAAGCCAAATTTACTCGCGGCATGCTTGGCGTGCGACCCAGTCGCGGCGCAAACTGTGAGCAGTGATGTATGGGACGAGCTCTTCATGGCGGGAATCAACGTGGAGCATGCAAATCCTCCTGCACCCAGCAACCCGACGGTCACGTCATTTGTCCTGGCGCGAGGCTGGCCGGGGATGCCCGATGCCGAAGCGAGCGCCAGCGACACTGAACTGCCAGCATCGTCTGCGTAATGAATGACCACACCAAGAAAAGGTTCGCGCGATTTGCCAGAAATTAATTCGTAGGCTCGATGAGCGGTCTCGATCGGGAAGCGGTGAGTGATCAGAGCATTGAGATTCAGCCTTCCTTCGGCCAGCAGTTCAACAAATGCTTCCATGTTCCGCGTTTCCGTCCAGCGGACGTATCCAATGGGATAATCGCGTCCCTTCTGCTCATACGCCGTGTCATATCTTCCGGGACCGTACGAACGTGAAATGCGAAACTGAAGTTCCTTCTCGTAAAAAGCCTTTCGCTCAATTTCCATGCCCACCGTGCCGACCGCGACCACAACCGCACGATCACGCGCGATGGCTCCAGCGAGGTTCACCGGATCGCTAGTCGGCGTCTCGGCTGTGATCAGCACGCAGTCGACACCACCACCGCGGGAAGCTTGCAGGCAAAGGTCGCGAAACTCAGACGCGGACGTCGCTACCGCGTCGGCGCCCATTTGTGATGCCAGTTGTGCTCGGCTGGGATCGATCTCCATTCCCAACACGTGGCATCCTGCGACTTTCAGAAGCTGCGTCGTCAGTTGGCCGAGCAGTCCCAGTCCAATCACAGCCACCATGTCCCCCAGTTTCGCTTCGGCTGTGCGTACGCCGTGCAGCGCCACTGCACCCAGAGTTGCGAATGCAGCGTGGTCCAAAGACACTTCGCCGGCGCCTGATCTTGGATCTGGAATTCGCGCCAGCAGCAAACGCGGGATACAGGCGATCTCCGCATGCACTGCAAAACCAGCACCGGCGCAGGCTACGCGATCACCAGGCTGGATATCGGTAACACCTTCGCCAACCGCAAGCACCGTCCCAGCGCTGCTGTAGCCGGGACTCTGCGGCTGATCCAGACGGCTGCGGACCGCCTGCACGGCGGAAAAAATCCCGTCGCGCTGCACTTTACTGATCACCTCGCGTACCAGGTCGGGACGAGATCTGGCCTTTTGCAGCAGGTTCTTCCGCGCAAAATCTGCAGAGGCGCGCTCCGTGCCCGCCGAAACTACGGACGCCGCAATGCGCACCAGCACACACCCGGGCAGAAGTTGGGGTGCCGGAACTTCCTCCACGCTGACCGCACCGCTGCGCGCGTCCTGCAGTACTTGTCTCATGCGCTGGCTACTTGCTGCGGCAGGTTTTCCAACTCAAATTTCTGTGCAGACCCGTCGAGAAATCCTTGCATCCACAATTCCAGCGTGAGGAACTGCCACAATTGCATCGACCAGTCATGGCGGCCAGTCCGGTGTTCCTGCACAAAACCCTGCACTGCTTCAGGCCTGAACATGCCGCGCTTGCGAAGCTGTGCCGGCGAGATCAAATCGTCCACCATAGTTTCCAGGTCGTGGGCAAGCCAGTAATCTAACGGAGCTGCGAATCCGGCTTTCGGCTGCCGCAATACTTCCGCGGGAAGAATATCGCGCATCGCACGGCGCAAGACGTATTTGGTGGTGGGCCGCAGGAATCGGTTCAGCTTCAGGTGCGGAGGAACATTCCATGCCACGAACTCGGCCAGTTCGCGATCCAGGAACGGTACGCGCACTTCGACCGACGAAGCCATGCTCATCTTGTCGTTATAAGTCAGGTTCAAACTGGTCATGAATATCTTTGTGTCCACATAGAGCATCTGGTGGAGAAAATCTGCATGCTGCACGCGTTCAAAGGCGGCCACGTGCTCACCCGCCGGATCGAACGTGAATGCTTCCGCGGCAAAATCGCCGGTGTAGAGCGAAGCCTTTTGCCGTCCATCCAGATAGGTACAGTTGGCGATAAAGCGGTCCACGGGATTCAGGGAGGCGCTGCGCGCCATTTTCTTCGCCAACCGAACGCCGCCTTTTAGCGATGTTCCTCGGAAGCTAGGTAAGGCCGCAAGGGCGCTTTCCGCAGGCCGGCGCAAAAACGAAGGCACGCCGGCATACGCTTGTGACCAGTAATGCGCGAGGTACTTGCGATAGCCAGCGAATAACTCATCCCCGCCCACTCCCGAGAGCAGTACGGTCGCCTCTTTCCGCGCTTCTCGGCAGACAAGATAGGATGTGATGATCGCCGGATCGGCCGTGGGCTCGTCCATGTGCCAAACCAGCTTCGGCAGCAGATCGGTGACGTTTGGCTCCACGACGATGCGCTGGTTTTCGCACCCGAAATGCCGCGCCAGGCGAGTGGCGACCTCAGGATTATCCAGCGTGTTTTCGCCCACGCGGTACTTCGATGGAAAAGTGATGGTGTATGTTCTCACCGGCCGCTGGGTCGCCTGCCGCATCATGGCGACAATGGACGAAGAGTCCAAGCCAGCACTGAGGAAGGCTCCGATGGGGACGTCGCTCACCATCTGCGCTTGCACAGATTTGCGGAAGCGCTCTCTAACTTCTTCCGCCAGCTCCGCTTCGGAGCGGGTGTAACGGTGGTTCGCTGATGGAAATGTGAGATCCCAATACTGCTGAATTTTCAGTTCGCCGTTTCGCAAAATTGCATAGTGCCCGGCGGGCAACTTCATGATGCGGCGAAACATCGTCTTCGGATCAGGAACCCACAGAAACGTCAGATACTGATGCAGCGCTTGTGGATCGAGTTCGGCCTCAAGTTCCGGAACCTGCAGCAAGCCTTTGATCTCGGAGGCAAACGCGAATCGTTCCCCTTGATGGAAATAGTAGAACGGCTTGATCCCGAAGTGATCGCGGGCCATGAAGAGGGTTGGCGAGCCAGAACGCAGGTCGCAGATCGCGAACGCGAACATCCCGCTCAAACGCCTGACGCACTCCGGCCCCTCCTCCTCATAGAGGTGAACGATGACCTCCGTATCAGTGTGCGAGGCGAACCGGTGCCCCTTGCCCTCGAGTTCGCGCCGAAGTTCGCCGAAGTTATAGATCTCTCCGTTGTACGTGATCCAAACTGTTCCGTCTTCATTGCACATCGGCATGTGGCCGACGGCGGAAAGATCGAGAATTGCGAGACGCCGGCTTCCCAAGCCGATGTAAGAACCATCCGGGAATCTCCGGTCCCATAGTCCCGAATCATCCGGCCCGCGATGTGCCTGGACCCTCGTCATGCGCGCCAGCGTCTCGCGGTCTCCGCAATTTGCGACACCACTGATTCCGCACATCGGACTAGGCCGGTTCCCTCCGCATTCCCTGCATCTTCAGCTCATAAATCTTGGCTTTGACGTGGAAAAACTGAACTCCCTGAAGCCCGCAGTAGATCAGGCCGGGAATGCCGTCCAGAAATCCAAGACAGAAAATGTATTTGTAAAAGAAGAACAGAACCGGCGACCCGGGCAGCCAGAAGAACGTCTTTCGCAACCATCGACGCCGTTGCGCCTGCGATCCGAAAAGCGAGGGCGGCAGATCTCTGGCGCTCCTCTGTCCTTGAAACCAGACGCGCGCGTCCCAGTTCGAATACTTATCGTGCTTTTGAATGTAGTGCGAAAGCGACTCCACGTTGTGATGGATCAGGGGATGCTTCAGCTTACCGATCCTGTCGCTCGACTCAGCGACCACATGTTCGTGGACTTCCATATCGGCCATCGAATCATCCTGCTCCGCCAACCGGCACTCAAAACGCGCTTTGCCGCGCCGGAATAGCAGGAGCTTATAAAAGCTGGCGCCGCTGTGACGCAACTCGCGGCCGAGAAAAAACATTCGCAGCTTAATGTAGTAGCCATCGAACCGCGATGTTTGAATCGCCTCTGTTATTTCCTCGAGAAGTTCCGGAGTTAACGCTTCGTCCGCATCGATCAGCAAAACCCATTCATAGCTGAACGGCAACGAATCCAACGCCCACTGGCGTTTCTTCGGCCACCCACCTCGGTAATGAAACTGCACTACGTGCGCGCCATACAGCTCCGCAATGGCCACGGTCGTATCCGTGCTTTGCGAATCGATCACGTAGACCTCGCCTGCCTCGCGCAGGGATTCCAGACAACGCGGCAGGTTGCGCTCCTCGTTCCGCGTGGCCACGAGTACGCTCACGGGCAGAGTCACGGAACTCGGCGCGGACTCCGCCTTTTGAGAATCTTCCAGCTTGGGCATTGGGACAGAAAAGGCTGCAAGCATTCTACCCTGATTCGCTCTTGGTGCAGCTATAAACAGATTTCACCGGATCCGATGCATTCAAGCTCTACTACCATAGAAGCTGTCTGATTGGCTCCTTACCCACGCACCAGAAGATTCCAATCAGCTCTTCTAACAGCGCCTGTGGAAATCCCAGATTCCTGTTCCGCCGATTCGGCCGGCGCTACGGCCTTTTCTTATTGATCAGCACAACGAACCCTTCCTAATTTAGGAAGTCCTTCCGGCAGCGGATTCAAGTTGTGCCTCTTTGGAACCGGCTTTAGAATGTCGTTACCCAATATGCGCTGTGCCTTCAGGGTTACTCCTCCATTTCTCGCTTTCCTCTTGATGTCCGTTGTTTTGAGCGCTTCTGAGTCCGATGGCGCCAGTGGTGCCGCGCTCCCGCAGAATGCGGACGGGCAGAGCACCGCAGTGCCGCAGGACAATGGAACGCAACGGCAAATGGCACAGCCCGCTACCAGTTCCGTTGATGAAAACCATCTCACGGCCAACGCCACTCCATTGCTTCTGGGCCCCGGAGATGACCTCGAGATCACGGTGTACGGAGCACCCGATCTCTCGGGTCGCGCCCGTATCAACGAGACGGGAAACATTACAATGCCGCTCATCGGCTATGTTCGCCTCGCTGGCCTTAGCACCAGCGAAGCCGAAGCTGCCATCGAAGCTCAGCTGCGGCAGAACAAAATTGTGAACGACCCGCAGGTCTCGATTTATGCGAAGGATTTCACCAGCAGCGGGATTTCGGTCGCTGGCGAGGTCGGCAAGCCAGGTTTTTACTCCGCGTTAGGCCCGCACCGCTTGTTCGATGTTCTACAACTGGCCGGCGGCACCACGGAGAGAGCATCCTCCACCGTTACCATCAGCCATCGGGGCCAGACAGACTCAACCAGCCTCAAGATCTCTAAGAATCCCGCCGAAATGGCGGCCAATAATATCGAACTCAGACCTGGTGACACCGTTGTTGTACCCAGGGCAGGTATCGTTTACGTTCTCGGAGAGGTCACGCGGCCGGGCGGATACGTGCTCAATGCGAGTGGCGGAGTCACCATCGTCCAAGTCGTGGCGGCCGCTGGAGGGCCCACTCATCTTGCTGCGTATGGCAAGACCACAATTCTCCACCGCACTCCAACGGGATTTCAGGAACAAAAACTCGATCTGAAGAAGTTACTGCACGGCAAAGCAGCTGACATTCCTCTGAACACGGAAGACATCGTTTACGTTCCCACCAGCGGTCTGAAATCGACGCTGAATGCGAGTGCATTGATCGGCGCTGCAGGAACCTCGGCACTCTACCGCTTGCCTTACTAGGGGCTCTGTCCCGACAGCCTCTTAGGCGGAACCGGACGGCGTGAGACGTTGCTGCTTTTGTAGCCAGCTTCCCAGCACAACCAGCGCCCAGATTCGCGACCACGCCGGACCATTGGGTTCAGCGTCGAACATCTTCCGCAGAAGATCAATGCCGCGCGGATCGAGCAGTCCGCTCAACCGTAACGAGCGCAGGTTTTTTTCCATCAACTCGCGTAGAGGACCTTGCAGCCACGCGGCAAACGGCAGAGCGAACCCGCGTTTCGGCTGCTTCAATTGAGTCTTGGTATAGACACTGGCGCACATCTTTCGTAGCAGGTATTTCTGCGGCGCTCCTCGCGGCAGCAGCACGTTCCCCGGCAGCCCGAACGCCCACTCAGTAAGATCACGCCCGAGAAAAGGCACTCGAATCTCCAGCGAGTTCGCCATTCCGAACACGTCGCTGTCCCGAAGCAGGATGTTCTGCAAATAGAAGGATGAATCCAGCCGCCCGACCGACGCGACGTGATCGCCGGGTACATAGCAGTCCTCATACCTGCACTCGCGCAATTGGAAATCCTCAGAAAGATCGAGATCCTTTGCATTCAGCCCCATTGCAGCGAGATTGGAATCCGAAAGCAGCCGCCGGTAATGGAAGTAAATTCCGATCAAGCCCGGATCTGCAACCAGAATCTCCTCCGCTTTGCCCTTGACGACCTGGCTGGTGAACGCAGTCGCAAACGTGGAGGCCGCCTTGCGAAGCCGCTGCGGCAGCGGATTCAACCACGACATGAAATTGTAGGTGCGCGGCACGCGGCGGAACAGGTTATACCCGCCGAACATCTCATCGCCGCCCAGGCCGGAGAGCGCCACCACAATACCCTGCTCGCGCGCGGCCCGCGCCACCACGTAGGTGTTGAACCCGTCCATCGATGGCTGATCGATGCGTGCCAGGGCGTCGGCCATCCAGCGCAGCGCCGTACTGTCGCTGACCTGGCACTTGTTAAATGGGGACGCGAAGCGCGCCGCAGTCGCCTGCGCAACCTCACATTCGTCATCATCGGGGCGATCGGGAAATGAAACCGTAAACGCTTCAAGCGGGTGTTCCTCTTCCCTGTCTCGAGCGAGCCCCAAAATTGCCGTGGAATCCAGCCCGCCGCTGAGGAAGACTCCAATGCGCACATCGCTCAGCAGATGACGCTTGATTGCCTTCTGCAAAAGCACCCGACCTTCTTCTACGATCTCCGACAATGGTTGCACTTCCGCGGAGCGCCGTAACTGGGGAAATTCCCAGTATTTCCCTCCACCAGTTACTTTCCCGGTCGCATCGAACTCCTTCCACGAACCTCGCGGCAATGTGAAGACGTTGGCGATGATCGTGAGCGGTTCCTGCACTCCTCCGTACGCCAGGTACCCGGCCAGCGCACGCCGGTCCACCTCGGCAGCCATCAACCCGCAATGCGTAAGAGCCTGAACTTCCGAGGCGCAGGCAATCCAACTCTTGCCCTTCGCGTAGTACAAAGGCTTGATTCCGAAGTGATCGCGCGCGATTACTAGCCGTGAACGCCGCGCGTCCCATAGGGCGAACGCGAACATTCCCCGCAGTCGATCGAGGCAGTCGATTCCCCATTCCTCATAACCCCGGAGTAGTACTTCCGTGTCGCTATGGCCGCAGAAGCGATGTCCTGCACTTTGCAAGATTTCTTTAAGTTCTGGAGCGTTGTAGATTTCCCCGTTGTAAACGAGGACATCACCCGTCTTCTCGTTGCGCATGGGCTGGTGCCCAAGGGGGGAAATATCCTGAATGGCAAGACGGTGATTTCCCAAGCCGAGCATGGCGCCGCCGGTCGGAATCAGAACGGAGCCACTGTCGTCAGGTCCGCGATGCGCCTGGGCATCGAGCATGCCGCGCAAGGAAGTTTCGATCTGGTCCGAGGGCAGATCGCCCAGCAGTGCTGCAATACCGCACATTCGACTATGAATTCGCTCTTTGCTTGCGATTAACCTGGGACCTGGACACGCCGTGAGACCTTCCCGAGTCTGCCACCTGTGTGGACGGGCTTGCCTGTCCTGAAGAGGTCGATTTGCTGATTCTATCTGAGATGCCGGCCAGTCACATACATGCTGCCGAAGCCTGTTCTGCAACCTTGTGTGATGCCAAACAGAGTCGAATCCGGCGAGCCCCGGCATATAATGCTCTAACTTCCTTCAGTCCATGGTTGCTTCGGGGATTGTTTCCAACTCGCGCAAAACGGCTGCGCTCGTTACCTCAGGGTTGGGCACGGGCTATGGCGGCATTGGAGTGGTGGCGCAATCGATCCAATCCGCACTGGAACCCTACTGCAGAGTCCTGGTCTGGCAACATCCGCCTTTCTGGCCTCGTCCATTGCGCATCGCAAAAATTGCGGCCCACATTTTGCTCGGATCGCAGCATCCCCCGGACCTGGTGATTTACGATCACGTGCATCTCGCAGTGCTGCATGCGATGGTGCCGAAATTCCGCAACGTCCCATACGCTGTTTTCATTCATGGAGTCGAGGTCTGGCAGGCGTTGGGCGGCCGTAGGCGCGAGGCTCTTCTTGGCGCTTCCGTGATCGTGGCGAATTCCGACACTACCGTCATGGCCGCCCGCAGGGCAAACCCCTGGCTGCCGGATGTTCAGGTGGCATGGCTCGGCATTCGCGGAACCTCGCGCCAGGTAGATCCCGGCCGCCTGCCTCCCCACGCACTGATCGTCGGCCGCATGAGCAGCCCCGAGCGCTACAAAGGACATGACGCCGTAATGGACGCTTGGCCCCTTATTCGCTCGGCCATTCCGCAGGCGCAGCTGGCCATCATCGGCACCGGTTCCGATGAGCCGCGCCTCCGCCGTCGCGTCCAACAGGAGCACCTGGCAGGCATCCGCTTCCTCGGCCGCGTCAGCGATAAGGAACGAGACCGCGCCTACTGCTCCTCCCGCCTCTTGTTCTATCCCTCTGAGCAGGAAGGCTTCGGACTAGCCGGCATCGAAGCCGCCAGTTTCGGTGTGCCATTCATGGGCTTAGCCGGCACAGTGACAGCGGAATTGTTCCCTGATGGCAATGGAGTAGTGCTCGCCAAGGACCTTACGCCCCGCAGCATCGCCGAAGCCGCTATTCCGGTACTCACCGATTCGCGGCTGGCCTCGATATTGGGCGACGCCGCTCGCAAAAGAGTCCACCACACATTTCTGGAAGAACACTTCGCCGCGCGCTTTCGCCGCGTCGTGCGTAAAGTACTACAACTGGATTTACCCGAAAAAGACGGTGCGGAGCCGGAGGCTGAACCGGATGATGAATTCTGTCAAGCGAAAGGAGTCGCCCTATAAGGAGCGCACACCCGCATGCGTTTCGGACATTATGCCGCCACGCTGCATCCGACCGGATTTTCGCCTTGTTTCTCGCGCTTTTTGTAAGAGATCCGCGATGACAGTCTCTGAGCGGGCAATTCCACAATCCGATAAAGCACAAGCCTACTCTGGAGAAGCTCAGAATGACTTTGCTGACCGCCCGCAGCAACAGTCCTGGAACACTGTAAGCATCTGTCTGCTCACCGCCTCCCACGAGAATTCTCGCTCAATCCAGCAGCGCCCGCGCCTTCCCATCTCTCTCAAGGGCAAAGCACGCATGCGCCGAATCGCGGCAGCCAGACTCTGGGCATTGTTCTCCACCCACAAACCACAATCATTTGTCTGAAGACCCTCCCACGGTGTCCCCCTGCCCGCGATCACTGGGACTTCTTGTGCCAGGGCCTCCGCAATGACCATGCCGAAGTTTTCCACATATGACGGAGCCACAAGTACATCGGACTCGGCGAACAGGATCTCTTTTGCGTCTCCAAAGACTTCTCCAGTGAAGTCCACGCGCCCCTGCAACCCGAGCTTCTCTACCTTCGACTTGAGGACGTTTGGGTAGTCCCCTTCCCCGCCGCCGGCAATCGTCAAATGCCAGGGATCAGGATCCCCCTGCATCAACTTGCACGCATCCAGCAGGTTCTCGATACCCTTGATGGGATGCAGGCGACCCAGATACGTGATGCGCAATTCGGCTGTGGGGTCAGTTCTGCGGACATGCGCCGGCAACTCCACTCCATTGTGGACGATCACCGTGCGCACATCGCGGAACCGTGCCTGGCTTTGCCGAGCTTCTTCTTCCGAAGTAGTGTGCAGGACGACCCTGTCTTTCAAAGCCAGAGTCTGGCAGACCCGCTCCCACAGGAACTTCGTGGCCACGCGAGTCGATCCATCCCACCGCTGCAGGGACCCCCTCGGCGACCACACCAGCGGCTTGTCTAACTTGCGGCAATATGCCAGCGTGGGAAACGTCGGAAATGAGTACACCGCGATCAGGTGCACAACATCAGCCCACGCCACGTACTCGCGCATCACTCGAAGCAAGCCGGCCGACACCGAATTTCGAAACAGCTTGTGGCAATAGCGAACCTGCAGACCATCGACGTGGACGTCGCGATCGTTCTCCACATCCAGATTTCGGCCGATTCCGTCCGTGTCCGTCGTCAGAACCCGGACCTCGCAGCCAAGCTGCGTCAGCCCACGGCACAATCCATAACTGGAGCGTATCGTCCCGCCGTACGCCCTGGTGGGATAGAACGAGGGACTCACATGAAGAATTTTCATGCAGCTGCTATTTGCCAACCGTTCTGCGCCGCAGAATTGCCGGCCCTGGAAGGTTGGGATTCGGCTTCGGGCGCCGATTCAGCGAGTACGGCATGGCTGCGACCCTCAGGGTCTTCCCCGCAGTCGAGCGCGCCTCCAGCGTCGGAATCAACACGAGTAAAATCAACGCAATCTGCTGGGCTAATCCCGCGACGTACTGCGCCATCTGCGACTCAATCGCCAGCAACTGCGGAAACAGCACCGCCCCTACGCAACTAAACAGGACTCCGGAGTCCGCATGGAGGAAAATCCGCTCGAACGTTCCCAGAAATAATCCCAGCGGGAGAATCACCAGCAGCGGCCCCAACCAGCCGAAGCTGATGTAGCTCTCGGCCACGCTTCCGACGGCAATTGACACGACTGAAAGATTCTGCGGATCGGTCAGGCCATATCGCACCTGATACCAGCGATTCGCATCATTGACCGAGGGCTTGTCGGGCCAGAAATATCGGGGAATGAATGTAACCAGCATGTAGGAGTAAAGACTGCCGTACTGGTAGGGCACCCTGCTCGGAGTAAACTCGATCACGTGTGCGGTCTGACGTAGCAGATCGAAGCGGCTCAACGTGCTGTTGGAGAGATCTCTGAGTTGCTCGTTGTCCCGGCTGGTGATCGCGTCATTCCAGAGCCGCCAGGAATTCTCCACCCAATAGGTGACGCGCTCGGTCGAAGTGTCGGTCGATTGACGTGCCCAGTAACGCTCGCGGAACATGGTTTTCGCCGGCTGGAAGAATAGGAGCACTGGCACAACGGCCAGACACGCAGCCATCGGGAAGCGGCGCCTCTCATAGACGTATACGACGATGAAAACCAGGCCCAAGTTCACTGCACTCCCCAGCCAACCTGACGAGATACCCGCAATCACAGATACGACCGCGTACCCGGCGACCAGAGTTTTGTCAGGCTTCCGCAATGTGCCTCGCAGATAGTGCCGGATGAAAATGGCGAAGGTAACCACGGGCACGGTGTTTTCAAAGTTCGAGACGAACTGCCGCCCACCCATGCCCAGCGCTGTGATGGGCACGAAAATCTTGACCAACGTTCCCACCACAAAAATCACCCGCAGATACGTCCATCGCGAGGGGTCGCTCGCAACGTCTTTATTGATCTTAGGAACCCAGTGAAACGCCTGCGCCACTCGCATACCCAGCCAGATGCTGGCAACCCCCAGTACGGCCAGCAACAGCGCCGCTGTGATGGCGCTCTCCGGAAGTATCCGACGGCCGAAGATGCCGGTGACAACGTGGTCCGCCCAGAACAACGGAACGGCGTAGGCCAGGCTGAACATCGTTGCCAGCAGTGAAAATAGGGGAATGTTCTTGCGGTCACCGCGCAGCCAGTTCCGGTACGCGCGCCACGGCATCCAGCACAGAAGAAACGCTAAAGCCCCCTGCGTGACGCTGACGTTGTGTGAACTGAGCCATGCCAGAACAATCGTGAAACCGGCAGGAACCGCAACATCGATCAGCGCGTCTGCGCGATAGCGCGTATCCAGCGGCGTCACTGCATGCATGCTGCCTCCCTGGTCCCTACTGTCGCCCGCAGAGCGTGCAACACACCCTCAACTGCTTTCTGCACAGAGTACTGCTTCAAATGGTTCTGCGCCTTGCGCCCCATCTCTGCACTCTGCACCGGACTGGCTGCCAGGCTGACCATCGCGGATGATAGCCCTGCCACGTTACCGTGAGGAAAAATGACTCCGGTCTTGTGCGCCAACACCAGATCCGGGCCACACCCCACTCGATCCGACACCAAGCACGGACGGCCGCATGCCATGGCCTCATTCACGACCATTCCCCAGGTTTCCCCTATCGAGGGCAGCACCAGCACGTCGCCACAGACATACGCTCGAACGATCTGCGACTGGTTCAAAAATCCGGCGAATGTGACGGGAGCATCATGCGAATCGACAAATTCTTCACAAGCAGGCCGCAGCGGACCATCTCCCACCATCAGGCCTTGTATATGCGTGCCCTGCTTGGCAGCCTCGCTTATTGCTTTCACAAAATCGAGTGGGCGTTTCGTCTCCGTAAATTTTCCTACGAACAGGAAGACAATGCTGTCCTCGCTCAGCTTCCATGGTCGCTGCAACGCCGGGCGTTCTACCGAAAGTCGTTGGCTCTCGCTTTCCATAAAACCGACATCTACCACGTGAGGCACAAAAAAAATACGGTCCGGCCGCGCTCCATAGTGTTCGAAATACTCGCGCGACCAGATACCCGGCGCGAGACATGCGTCAAATCGAGGCACAAAACGCCGATATGCCAGCCGTTTTGTCAGTTTGAGGGAACGGCTCCGATCGAAGTGCAGGTGCGAATCTCCGCGAACCATCACCTTCACTCCGCTGTGCCAGGCCGCCCAGATCGCCTGCCACGCACTCTTGTAGTTCCACCCATTCACCAGGACCGCATCATATCTCCGTTCACGAATGATTCTTCCGATTTCCGGCGTATCGAAACCGCCAAACCTGCCGTGCCCCGCCGGCTTGGCGATATTCTTCAGGAAGGAATGTGGGTAACCCGTCAGTAGATCCACATCCCAGTCAAACTCCACCCCGAAACCGGCGCGAGCTTGCTCCTGAGGCGTCGCCTTATGACAGAAGTACACATGCACATCCAGATCCGGATGCGCCGCCAGCCCCCGGAACCACGGCGCATGGTACTGAATGGGATGCGTGCTGACGATCGCTAAATTGTATTTCGACACCATCTGCGCGTGAACCAAGGTCCTCATGACGGCAGAGCTAGGACCTGATAACGCTCCTGCCTCGTTGCCATTACTTCGTCCAACGTCGTCTCGCATGCACCCGTGACAATATGATCCGCCCCGAAAGAGGCCCTCACTTTGTCCCACAACGGCAATTTCTGCCGGACTTCACCCCAGATTCGGAAAGCGTGAATTTCGCTGTAATACTCCTTCAGAATCGCACACACTCTTCGCGGATCACCGCTACCGCAAAAACCAGGAGGATGTACTTCGACGTACAGAACGGGCCGGTAGCGTTTCAGCATAGCCGACATTCCGGAGAGCACGTCCGCCTCGAAGCCCTCGACATCAATCTTCACAAGATCGACTGTCGAGATCTTGCGTTCATCCGTAAACGAATCCAGCGACATCATTTGGCAATTTGCCAAACACTCGCTACCTGCTTGGATGTAGCCGTTCAATCCTGTCGCAAGGTACGCCGGTCCGTCGGAAGTACCACAAGCAGAATTAAGGGTCGTACACCACCCAATGTGATTGTGTTCCACGGTTCGCGCAAGCTCGCGGAAGTTCTCCGGGTCCGGCTCGAACGCAAACACCGCACCTCGCGGCCCAACTGCCTTGCAGAAGAAGAGCGTCAGATAGCCAATGTTGGCGCCGACATCCATGACCACCATTCCTTCTCGCACATACGGTCCTAACAAGAATTTGTCTTCGACCCACTTCTCACCTTCGATAGAAAGGAGCACGTGCACAGAAGTCCGCGCTCGAAGCGGTACCTCGTACCCAAAAAGTCGAATCGGACCCAATTCCTTGTTACGGTTATTCTTCAATATCCAGTTGGCAGTGCGAAGTTGTGAAAACGGAAAGAGCCGGTGAAATTGCCGGGCGACGCCCAAGGGCAAGCTCATGATCCGCCTCTCACTTCCGCGAGATTGGCTCTTGATCTAAAGGCATCTGCCTCTTCGAAAACGTGGCGCCAGTGGCCCAGAACGGCCGGTTTGCTGTATGAATGGTTGAAACTCTCACGGGCGCTCTCGCCACATGCGTTGCGGAAGCCAACATCCTGCAAAACACGCGCAATGCCTTCCGCCAGTTGCTCGGAAGTTTCTTCACAGATCAACCCCGACTTTTCGTGCAAGACAATCTCCTGCAGCGCCCCGCTCCGAAAGCACACGATGGGAACGCCGTGCGCCATCGCCTCCACAACGCTGCGCCCAAAAGATTCGTGAAACCTGCTGGGAGGACTGCTATGAACATAGACGCAGGCGAAGCGCAGCAGCCGCGTCGCGTCCTCCCGAAAGCCCCAGAATTTCACTCGGCCTTCCAACCCGGCTGCCCGAATCTTTCGCTCCAGTTCCGCGCAGAATTCCAACTTCCCCTGTCCGACCAGATGCAGCTTCGCATCCGGATACTTCGCCGCGACTGCTACGAAAGCCTCGACGAGCAGATCCACACCCTTATGCCGTGAGATCTGTCCCACAAAAAAAATATTCCGCCACTCCGAAAACTCGCGGCACACATCCGGATCGTCCGGCAGGCGTTCGTCCACTTCCATGATGTACGGCACGATGAAATTTCGCTTACTCCGGATTGCCGCCAGGCTCTTTGCGATTGCCTGAAAACCAAACTCGGTATTGTGAACAAAATCGGTCACCAGCGGCACCCACAGTGGGAACAGCCGGTTACTAGTGCCCAGGTCGTGAAAGTGATGGATCACTCGTCTGCTAGTCAATCGACAATAGATCGCCGCCAGCAGTGAACTGGAAGCCGCGCTGATCCCCGGCACATAGAGCACGTCCTTCCCCCGCACTCCCTTCAGCGTCGCCAGATTGCTGCGCACACATGCGGTGACCATCCGCATCAGGTGCTTCAATGATCGCGGTTTCGCCAGACGCTCCCAGTCCGTGCGATCCGGCAGCAGTTCTATCGAGAAACCTCTCCGGATCATCTCCTCAATGACGGGCGGCCGTCGCTCGAAAATCCGGTTACTCTGCAGGAAATAGGGCTCTACCTCAGGTCGCAGCGCGTCGAATAATTCGATCACCGCGCGCTCCATGCCATACAAAAACGGCGTGACCAGCGGAACGAACACGCTCGTCGGCCGTTTCGGTGCCGCCACGGGCGGCGCGGCTGCCGACCGCCGCACTTCGTGGTTTTTTACGCTGCTTGCCATTACTGCAGATCACCTACTCCAGGAATTCCGGCTGCATGCCGCGACTCGCTTCCGCCGCGCTTTCTGACCTTACGCTGCGATCAAATACCTCCGCCAGGCGGGCCGTCACGGCCTGCGCGGTATAGGGCTCAAATTTGTTCCATGCCGTGGCCGGTCGCCAGTCCGGCGGCGAGCACAAT
>JAICJP010000079.1 GCA_025928375.1 Candidatus Sulfotelmatobacter sp. | reverse complement strand
GGAACCATGCGGATCGAGCTCTGCGGCGATCGGGTCGTTCACGTTGTCGCCAGTCCTACAGCAGAGATTCCGAGCCCCAAGGTTCCCGTTGTCGTTCAGCCATGCAAGGCTCAGAACTTTCAGGTCGCGTCCGACAAGAACCAAATTAAACTCTCCACCGAAGAAATCACCGTCTCCGTAAATCAATTAACGGCTGCGGTGGGCTTCTCGAATAAAAACGGAGCCCCGCTGCTGGCCGAACCGAAAGAAGGCGGAAAAGCGTTTGATGTCCCCTCGGTGTTCGAGACAAAGACTTGGCAGGTTCAACAGACCTTCTCTTCGCCGTCCGACGAATCCTTGTATGGACTCGGCCAGCATCAGGAAGGCATTTTCGACGTCCGTGGGGTTCCGATCCGGCTGTATCAGGCGAACACAAATATTTCGATTCCTTTTCTAGTGTCCAGCAAGGGATACGGCATCCTGTGGAATAACGCCGCGCTGACTGACTTCAACCCCGCCGACCAATCGATCGAGATTGATCCTGTCACCGGCAAGGGTAAATTCAAGACGGGCGCCAAGGGTGTGTACGGGTTCCTGCTGACGAGCGACAACAGAAAGCAACTCACGCTGCAGGTGGGCGGACAAGAAGTGATCGATTTAACCAACGAGTGGACCCCAAGTACGGCAAGTGGCACAGTGAGTTTGGAATCGAACAAGGAGTACGAAGTTACCGCGCATGGCGGCCCGGGAGGAGTTCACCTGGCTGTACGGCCTCCTCAGCAGACGACCACATTCCGGGCCGAAGTGGGCAAGGCCATCGATTACTACTTTTTTTACGGCCCTGAGTTGAATCGCGTGATCTCTGAATACAGGGCACTCACCGGCGAAGCGCCGCTCTTTCCGAAATGGGCATACGGGTATTGGCAATGTCGAGAGCGTTACCACAGCCAGCAGGAGATTCTCGATACGGCTGCCGAGTTTCGAAAACGAAAAATCCCCCTCGATGTGCTGGTGCAGGACTGGCAATACTGGGGCAAGTACGGTTGGAACGCAATGAAGTTCGATGAGGACCACTATCCCCACCCCAGGGAGATGCTGGATCAACTGCATGCTGACGACCTCCATATGATGATCTCGATATGGTCGAGGTTTGGAGAGGATACAGACGTTTACAAACGGATGAAAGCTCAGTCTTTTCTCATTCCGGGAGAGCCCTGGACGGACTTCTTCAATCCTGCGGCTCAACGGGCATTCTGGTCGGAACTCAAGAAAGGAATCTTTGAGGACGGCATGGACAGTTGGTGGATGGATGCTTCTGAGCCGGAATTCGACATCCTGAAGGACAAGCAAACGTTTTTGGGCAGCGGAAACTCTGTCCGCAATGCATATCCACTGTATGTCACAAAGGCGATCTACGAAGGACAACGCTCAACCACTGATCGAAAACGGGTCGTAATCCTGACGCGCTCGGCTTTCGCGGGGCAACAAAGACATGCAGCCGCTTCCTGGTCGGGCGACATTAGCGCGAACTGGATTACACTGCGACGCCAAGTTACCGCAGGGTTGAGCTTCAGCATGTCCGGGTTGCCGTACTGGACAACTGATATTGGAGGCTTCTTTCGCCCGGACGATCAGTACACCTCGAATGCATATCATGAATTGTTAATTCGATGGTTTGAGTTCGGAACGTTCTGCCCACTCTTTCGCGTGCACGGGTACAAGTCAAACGCTGAGCTGTGGAACTATGGGAGTGAGGTCGAACGTGTCCTGACTCAGTACGATGAGTTGCGCTATCGACTGCTGCCTTACATCTATTCTGCAGCCTGGGGCGTTACCCAAAGTGGCGATACCTTAATGCGAGCACTCCCTCTCGAGTTCTCCTCTGATCCGGGCGCACGAGCTGTGTCGGACCAGTTCTTGTTCGGGCCTTCGTTGATGATTAATCCCGTAACCATTGAGGGAGCAACACAGAGGAGTATCTATCTCCCCGCTGGCCACGACTGGTTCGATTTCTGGACTGGTAAGCGGGTGAGTGGGGGTGAAACTGTCAGCGCAGACGCGCCCCTCGAGAAGATTCCTATTTACGCCAAGGCAGGCTCAGTCATTCCGGTCGGACCGGTTGCTCAGTCCGCTTCAGCAAAAGCAGATCCAATCGATCTTCGTATCTACGCGGGGGCCGACGGAGATTTCACTTTGTATGAAGACGAAGGCGATAGCTACGACTATGAACACGGAACGTATTCAGTCATCCCCATGCATTGGGATGACAAAGCGCAGCGGCTTACAGTCGGAGATCGTCGCGGGAGTTTCCCGGGAATCCTGGAGCACAGAACGTTTCGAGTGGTGCGCGTCACAGAAGCACATGGAGTTGGGATTTCCACTCCGGATAAGTTCGATGCGACCATTGACTTTACTGGCAAGTCCGTTTCTGTCGATGTTCCAATCCAGTGAAGAGGGTCAGATCTCGACCCGTACCCTTGTCGGCCTCATGACGCTAGCTCGCCGTTTATTTGTTGGCCTATCCCTGGCCGCTCGACAGCAATCCCCAACAAAGCGTTGCATCGCCTGAGGTCAAGGCGCAGCCCGCCCCAGTACAGTCTGCCTCGCGTTTGTTAAAGACCGCCCTCCGGTTCCGGAACAGCCCCTGCACCAACCCGAGCCCGCGGCTTAAGTCATGGGCGCAGACAGATTCGAGGTAAACGCTGGAGCACGAATAGTGCACCTAATCGTTGCCAGGCGTGGCAGCTATTATGAAAAGAGTCTTTCCGTTTCTCCTCCACAAGTCCGGCACGCCTTCACTTCTGTTGAGGGACAAAAACTCAAGCGCGAAACCAGCGACGAATGTGCTGTTTCCGAAGCGAAACAGTCACGCGATTCTTTGTGCCGGATTGCTTCTGCTTCTAACTCCAGCGGCGTATCTGCTCAGTTGCGGTCCCGGATCTCCTTCGAGCACAAAGCCTTCGAATCCTCCTCCTGCTCCTTCTTCCACGCCAGGGATCGATGTTACGACTTACCACAACGATGTCGCGCGAACCGGACAAAACCTAAGCGAAACCATTCTGACGCCCGCCAACCTCAGCTCTTCCAGCTTTGGCAAACTGTTCGTTATCCCGGTAGATGGCAAAGTCGACGGTGAGCCGCTCTACCTTTCCGGTATAACCGTTCCAGGCAAGGGAATTCACAACATTCTGTACCTGGTTACGGAGCATGGCAGCGTCTACGCCGTCGATGCCGATACCGGTACAAGTCTCTGGCAGGTCTCAACTCTGCAACCGGGCGAGACAACCAGTGACAGTCACGGCTGTTCCCAGATAACGCCGGAGATCGGTATCACCGCGACGCCTGTGATCGATCGCAAAGCTGGCGCAAACGGCACGATCTATGTCGTCGCAATGTCCAAAGATACTTCCGGCACATACCATCAACGGCTGCACGCCCTCGACGTAACGACGGGAGCGGAAGAGTTCGGTGGACCACAGAACGTTCAAGCCTCTTTCCCGGGGACGGGTGACAACAGCTCGGGTGGAAAAGTAATTTTCGATCCCGGGCAGTATGCAGAACGGGCAGGATTGCTGCTGTTGAATGGCGTGATTTACATGAGTTGGACGTCGCATTGCGATATCCGGCCATACACGGGCTGGATTATGGGATACGACGAGAACAACTTAGCGCAGGTGACCGTACTGAACGTTACGCCCAATGGCAACGAAGGCTCGTTCTGGATGAGCGGAACGGCGCCCGCTGCGGACAGCAGCGGCACCATATATGCGCTTGATGCCAACGGTACGTTTGATGCCACCCTCACACCCAGCGGCTTCCCCAGCCAAGGTGATTTCGGGAATGCATTTCTCAAGATCTCGACCGCCAACAAACAATTGGCAGTCGCCGACTATTTCGAAGTATCGAATCAGTCGTCGGAGAATGGATCGGACGAAGATCTCGGCTCGGGAGGGGCTTTGGTCCTGCCCGACATGCAGGACGGTTCTGGCCAGACAGTGCATCTGGCAGTTGGCGCAGGCAAGGATGGGAGTATCTACGTTGTGAATCGCGATTCGATGGGAAAGTTCGACCCAGTTTCGAATCACATCTACCAGGAGTTGCCGGGGGCCTTACCTGGCGGCGTCTTTTCCATGCCCGCGTACTTCAACAACACGGTTTACTACGGAGCCGTCGGGCAGAGCATTCAGGCGTTCGCTATCGGCAATGGTCAGCTTTCCAGCGCGCCAACCTCCCGGACGGTCACTGTTTTTCCGTATCCCGGGAGCACGCCAAGTGTTTCTGCAAATGGTGCAAAGAATGGAATCGTGTGGGCGGTGGAGAATAGCTCGAATGCGGTACTCCATGCCTATGATGGCGGCAATCTCGCTGCGGAGCTTTACAGCAGCAATCAGGCATCGGGGGGCCGCGATCAGTTCGGAAAAGGAAACAAATTCATCACACCGATGATCGCGAACGGCAAAGTCTATGTGGGGACAACCGACGGCGTAGGGGTTTTTGGGCTACTGCATTGACCATTAGGTCTGGCGCGGTAAAGTGGTGGAGGCGGCGGGAGTTGAACCCGCGTCCGAAAATGTTACTGGTCAAGAGAACTACATGCTTAGTCGTGTTCATGCCCCAGGCATTACCCTGGGACGTTCGCGGCGCGCGCTCAGAACCGACAAGAAACGCGAACCGCTAGCCTGTGGTCTTAGCCCCTCATCCCAGACGTAGACGAGAAGAGCAGCTCGCTGTGCGACGTCCTTCGGAGGCCCGCGAGCAAAACCTCCGGGGACGGCTGCCTAATTAATTAGGCTGCGTATGCCATCTGTTGATTGGCAATTATCATTTTGCACGCGATTACGGGTGTGTGCACCCCGGCATGCCTCTTGGCCGCAAGCATCTCCGTCGAAGCCGTGACGCCCCCATGTTTAGGATTGGCCTGTAAAGATCCACTTCCAATCTAGGTTTGAGCCAGCAGGAAGTCAATTATTAGATTCTGGCGACGACTTCTAAGGTTCGGGAGGGCACAGTCGAGCGAATTTTTTTTAAATACCCTTTTTCGTAAAGTATTCCATCCATTGGCTTTGCAGTCCAAGGGTATGCACATTGGGCTGCAAAGTATTTGAGACAAAGGAGTTATTGGTAAAGTCTTCAACAATAAGGACTTCTGCTCGCATGCGAGATGTTGAGCCAACGGTCGATCTGGATTTCCTGATAGTTGGAATTCCTGGGGCACATTCACAGTCTGGCCTGTTCCTCCATTCGGAGTAAAGGTTGTTCGTCACAGGACGGCGTTTTTTGGCTGTGGAAAACTCAGTCCAGGCAAGAGTAGGGCGGGGAGAATTGCTGATCTGCCCCGCACGTATTCGAGAAAAGTTCGAAAGCGATCATGAGACTGCGGAGGGAACTAACCGCGGAGATTTTGTATTAGCCGCGCCTTCACTGCCGGCCACTCGCCGTCCAGGATGCTGAAATACACTGTGTCTCTGACCCGCCCGGTGTGCGTGATCAGGTGGCGTCGTAGCGTGCCTTCCTCTTTTGCTCCGATGCGAAGAATTGCATGGCGCGATTTCTCATTGAGCGCATCGGTCTTCAATTCCACGCGAATGCATCCCCAGACTTCGAAGGCGTGACGCAGCATCAGATACTTTGCCTCAGTATTTACCGCCGTGCGTTGCCACGGTGGAGCGATCCAGGTAGAACCAATTTCTACTCTGCGATTGGTGCGATCGATGTTCATGAAGCGGGTGCTGCCGATGACGCGGCCGGATTTCTCCGCGGTGGCGAAGACGACGGATTCGCCGCGCTACTGTTCCGTGCTGGCCGTTGCGACGAGGCCATCGAAGTCTTCGCGAGTGCGCATCGCGTAGGGAATCCAGCGGAAGATATCGTCGAGATGATCCTTCGCCACATCCCAGAACTGGGTGGCATGATGGGGGCGAACCGGCTCCAGCCGGACGGCCGAGCCTTCGAGGGTTACGGGGAATTCAATTTGCAGTGGGGACCACGTTGCACTCATTTGTTTGTTCCCGGACCTCAGGGCATTATCTTGCATCTTGCGGCGATTTCGGGCATCACTAGTAGGACGCGCCTGTGCGCTTAGTTCATCGCCGTGCTGACGATCTCACGAAACATGGCTTCAAACGTCCAACCTTGGGTTACGAATTACTCTCCGCTACTTGCTCGCAAGGAGCCCTGTCGGTGAAGGCGCACTGTCTCCCATTCTCGCAAATCCCCCATACCACGGCTCTTTTCACGGACTTTCTGGCGTATACCCCCTCCATTCGATCCTTCTATCCTCGACCACCGCAGTTTGCGGAGTGGATGAAAGAGGAAGCTGGCCGGATATCGTACGACGCGGAGCGGCGTCAGCGGGTGGCCGCAATTCTGAGCGTGCAGAACAAATCATGGGGAGCATCTGACAGGACTCTCGCAAACCTCGAGCGCCTGCGGAAAGGTGCTGCGGCCGTGGTGACCGGACAGCAAGTGGGACTGTTCGGCGGACCCATGTTTGCCATCTACAAAGCTCTCACGGCAGTGAAACTGGCGGAGGAAGCCAGCAATGCCGGAATCGATGCTGTCCCCATCTTCTGGCTGGCGACGTACGATCACGATCTGGCAGAAGTGAATCACGTCTCGATTGCTTCGGCGGAGGGCGTTCTGGAAACCTTGACCACGCCAAGCCATAGCGTTTCCGGCGCCCCGGTCAGCTCAGTGCAACTCGGAGACGAGATTCTTCCCGTACTCGAACAGGCAATTGCGCTGCTGGGCGAGGGCGAGGCCGCGCAGTTGCTGCGAGAGACGTATCGCCCCGGCGAGACTCTGGGAACGGCGTTCGCGCGTTTGTACGCGCGCGTCTTCGCGGAGTGGGGCGTGATTGTGCTGGATGCATCGGATGCGGAACTTTCGCGAGTTGCCGCGCCGATCTATCGCGCAGCCATCGAGCGCAGCGAAGAACTCAGCTCTGCGCTTTTGCGGCGAGGGCAGGCGCTCGAATCCGCCGGTTATCACCAGCAGGTGAAGGTAACGGAGTCTTCCGTGCTATTGTTCACGACGCGCCAGGGGGCGCGCGTGCCCATTCATCGCCAGGGAGAAGAATTCGTCGTTGACGGCGAAAAGCTGGGAGAGAAGCTTTCGCGGTCGGAGTTGCTGGGGCAAATTGAGGCGCATCCAGAGCAGTTCAGCCCTAACGTGCTGCTGCGTCCTGTAGTGGAAGACTATCTCTTGCCGACGCTCGCCTACACCGGTGGCGCTGCCGAGACCGCCTACTTTGGGCAGGCGGGAGCGGTGTATGAGGCGCTGCTCGGCCGGGTGACGCCGATCCTGCCGCGTTTCTCCGCCACAATCGTGGAGCCCAAGGTGCAGCGGGCGCTGGAAAAAACTAAGATTGCGATCACGGACGTTTTCAACGGCACGGAGGAATTGCGGCGGGAGATCGCGGCGCGTAATCTGCCGGCGGATCTTAAAACTGCTTTTGAAAGTGCCAGGGTTTCGTTCGACTCAAGCTTCTCCGAGTTGAAGGAGCGCCTGGAAAAGTTGGATCGCACGCTGGTGGATGCGGCCGAGACGGCGCGCTCGAAGATGCAGCATCAACTGGAAAAACTTCATTCCCAGGCGGCGCGGGCCGAGGCGCAAAAAGGTGAGTTGGTGGCGCGCAAGGCAGAGTATCTCAGCAACTCGTTGTATCCGGAAAAGGGACTGCAGGAGCGAGGTGTCGGGGCGATTTATTTCCTCGCGCGCTATGGCGAAGCGCTGCTGCGCGACATTTACGGCGCGATTCATACGGATTGTCACGATCATCAGATTTTGGAGCTGTAGGACCGCGACCACCGGTACTCGGCGACGTCCCTGTGAGCGAACGAAAATCTGTCAGGATTTACGCTTCAGCAACGAACCGAGCGCTTGTTTCAGGCGCTCGTAAGAATCTGATGCAGGCCGGCCATGAAGTTGCTTGACAACGTTTCCGTTGCGATCGAGCAATACCAAGTAAGCGTCATCGGGTTCCTTGTAACCTACGAATTTCTTCAACTCTGCTTCCGATTGCACCACGATTACGAAATGAAGCCGCTCATTTTCCGGTACGCCCTTTCTAATTCCTGAAATCACCATGCCCCTGATCAAGCGGGGAACGTCTTCGAGAACTGGGATTTCATAAATGTCCAGTGCCGATTGACTAGGGAAATCAGCTCGCAGCTTCTTAGCCCAGTCGCTGGTCGGGGTCTTTGAAGCGCGCGTGAATCCGAAGATCAGCACCGCAATGTTTCCTGCGGCGGCGTCGGGGAGCACGACTTTGCGCCCTGCAAGGCTTTGTCCTTCGATGGGCGGCATGGCGGAGTGACTCTGCGCGACTGCGAGCGCCGCTGCGAGTAGAAATGCGAGTGCCGCAACTTTCCTCGTTCCTTTCATGAGCGTTGTGCAAAGTATGGGTGATGCGTGCGCATAAGCTTCAATTCTTTATTTGCTCTCGCTGGTGGCCAGATACGTGCCCAGGCCGATCATGATGGCGCCGGTGAGGGTTCGTTGGCGGCGGCGAAAAACGGAGGAAGAGCGAATGCGGACTCCGATTGGGCCCGCCAGCGCGATCACGATCAGGTCCGCGGTCGTATTGAGCACTACGGAAACCGTGCCCAGCGTGACGAATTGGAGAAAGATGTGTCCGCCAGCGTGACTTACAAATTGCGGGATGAAAGACAGAAAGAACAGCGCCGTTTTTGGATTGAGAACTTCGGTGGCGACTCCTTGCCATAGCGGATTCCTCTGCGGTTGGATGGTGGACAGCATGGCAGCAGGGTCGGCGTTGTCGCGGCGAGCCTCCAGGATCATGCGTATGCCGAGAAAGCAGAGATAGGCTGCACCAAGATATTTGACCGCTGCAAACGCGACTGCAGACTTGGCCAGAATGATTGAGAGTCCGAGGGCGGCGGCGAACACATGGACCATGCCACCGAGAAAAGTGCCAAAAGCTGACAAGACGCCTTCGCGCCTTCCTCCTGCAAGACTCCGGGCCAGGACGTAGAGCATGCCCGGGCCCGGCGCGATGGCCAGCAGCACCGCCGCGGTGAGGAAAAGGGTGATGCGCGTGAAATCAAACATGGGTATACCTCGCTAGTTCTGTAACCATTGCTCCAACTCAGAGAGCGTTTCGACTCGCGGCAGATCGCGATCGCGGTACGTACCCGCGACATCCAAGATCACGGCCTGCATCCCGGCATTCCGCGCGCCAACGTAGTCGACCGAATAGAGGTCGCCAACGTACAAGCTGTGAGCGGGATCGGCTTTCATTTCATTCAAGGCTGCGGCAAAGATGGCGGGATGAGGTTTCTCGTGGCCGACGTTGCCGGAATCGGTCACGCACGCGAAGCAGTCGCCGATTCCGCAGTTTTGCAGGACGGAGTTGATGCGGCCATCGGAATTGGAGATGACGGCGGTCTCATGCTTCTGCCGGATTCTATCCAGCACCTCGCGAGTGCCGGGGAGAATCTGATTCCAGTTGGCTGAGTTCTGGGTATTTCTCACGAGTTCATCGCGAGTGTGCTCGTTGAAAGCGCCGAGGTCCTGGAGAAGGTGTGTGTGGAACGTCCACCAGAAGCCGTGGTCCACTTTGCCTGTCAAGAGGCCCTGATCGAATTCATGCTTGGTACGGCGTTCCAGGGCCTGCCAGCCGCTGAGGGAGGGATGTTTATCTGGGCTGAGCGGCGCAAGAATGCTGGCTCGGTTGGGGAAGAGCAAGGTGTTGCCGACGTCGAAGAAGATGAATTTGAACTTGGGCATGGAAGGATATTATGCAACGAAAGTGGGAAGAAGTTCGGTCACGGGGGCTGCGTGGTTTGCGGCAGGACTGAAGTGGCGCCCTTGCGGCTCAATCTTCCAACGAGATGTATCTCAAACAGTTTCACCGGGAAGGGCACGAGTTCCACTCGTGCCGAGTAAGCATAAGCAAAGATCGCGGCTGGAGCCGCTGACGATTGCGCTTGAAGCCGGGACGACCTCATCGGGCCTCCCGGGAACTTTTCGTAATGTCGCGGTGGAATCCTATCGCCGGGCCAATGAGCGAACCTCAGAGGCTGAAGCCGCGTGCATCCGCGTCACTAATGGCACGAGTGAACTCGTGCCCTTCCCAAAACGCCTGCCAATCAAACTTGTTTTAGCGGCCTCTGAACTTGCGACCTGCCCAACAGTATCAGCTCAGGTGCATGCATTCGAGAATGCGGCCGAGCATGATTTATCATCCAAGCGAACACGGGTGGAATTCAGTCCCAGATCTGTCCGACAGAATGTCATTCGGCCCCACAGTCAGGCTGGTCTCCGGCGTCGCGCGCACCACTCGCGCGGCGCTCGCGCTTTATCCCGTAGTGCGGATCCCTGCGAGCATTGTTTTCAGCGTTGCCATGGCGTTCTTTTACCGGGCGGCGCGGGAAAATACCTACAACATGCTGTGGGCGGTTCTGTTCGGCTTCGCTACCCTGAACATCCTGGGGCTGGCGGCACGCAGGATGGAGCCGCGCCGGGGATTGAGTTTTGGGGAAGTGATGGCCGTGCTCACGGTCTTCTTAGCCGTGTTCCTACTGGGCTGGGAGATGCTAGGGATCTTCCATGTCTTTCCGATCAAGCTGCGTTAGTTCGACCGCGGCAGCTTTCTCCGGCGGCTCGGGCGTGATTTGCGTTATCATTCGCTCAAATGCCGAAGAAGCCTGCCAATTTCGAAGTGACGTGTCCCTGCTGCAACGCGCTGCTGAAGATCGATGAGGATACGGGTGCGGTCATCGCGCATACCGCGGCCGTAAAGCCAAAGACGTTCAGCGATATGGAAGCCGCGGCCAAGGCGATGCGGGAGCAGGATAGCCGCCGGGAATCTATCTTCCAGCAATCGGTGGAGGCACAGAAGCACGCCTCTGACTTGCTGGAGAAGAAATTTCAGGAGGCGGTGAAGAAGGCCAAGGAAACCCCGGACACGGGGAAGCCGATCCGGGACTTCGACCTCGACTAATGTCTCCGCTTCTGCTTGGGCACCGCGGAGCGCGAGGCCGCAAATCCATTCCTGAAAATACGTTTGCATCGTTCGACCAGGCCTTGGCGGACGGCTGCGACGGGTTTGAATTTGATGTGCGCCTGACCGCGGATGGCTGCGCGTTGGTGTGCCACGACCCGCAAAGCGGAGGGGTTGATATCGCTTCTGCTTCACGACAGCAATCTTTGAGTTTGCCGCGCTTCGAAGATGTGGTTGCGCGATATCATGCGCGCGCATTTCTGGATATTGAGTTGAAGGTTTCGGGGCTAGAACGAACCGCGGTGGCTGCGCTGAAGGAACACTGGCCAGAGCGCGGCTTGGTGGTGTCTTCGTTTCTTCCCGAGGTAGTGCTGGCGATGCAGGCAGAGGATGCTGCCATTCCCGTGGGCCTGATTTGCGAGACGCGGGCGGAGTTGCTGGCCTGGAGCGACTTGCCGATCCAGTATGTAATCCCTCATCACAAACTGGTGGACGCGAGCCTGGTTCAGGAGGTGCAGCGGACGGGAAAGAAAATTCTGGTGTGGACGGTCAATTCCCGTGCAGAGATGGAGAAGTTTCGAGACTGGGCCGTGGACGGCATCATCTCCGACCATACCAGTCTGCTGGCGCGAACCTTGGGCGGCTGATGATCCACTGTGCCAGAGTCAGTCGGCGGCGGCTTCCAGGACGGAGGCGCTTCGGCTAGTCCGGTGCATGAAGGCGGAGCGTTCGGTTTCGAAAGCTTCCAGGTTCGAGCCAAGGTCGTGATCGTTCCAACCCAGCACGGCGCCAATTCGCATAGCCGCTTCGCGGCTGCAGGATTCGGACCAGCAGGCTCCAAAAGCCACAGGAACGCGCCGCAGCAGGGCATCGGCGAGGGTGACGGCGTGCTCCCGCCGATAGGCCTCCACCACCTCGGCAACGATGTGCGATGTGTGAGGACAGATAGGCGCTCGCATATCGGCGCTGACCAGAGCCATGCGGGCGATCTCCATGGCGCGTGCTCCGTGCCATTCGACCAGGCCGCGGGCGGTTTCGTCACTGACGGATCCGGCGCGAGCAATGGTGAGAACTTCCTGATCCAGCATGGGGTCGAGAGACGTCCCGGGACCGACGGTGACGGCCTTTGGTTCGGGTACGGCGATACCAATTTTGCGGGCACACTCGCGGGCGAGCGAGAGGGCAGTGGTCAGTTTGCCTCCGACTACCGAGATCATGCGCGCGGCGCCGTCAGAGGAGTGATCATGCAATATGTGCTGGCGAGTGACGGCCGAGGGCTTGTCGTCGGAGTTGGGCAAGGGGCGCACACCTGCGAAGGCATACTTAATGTGCTGCGCCGACAACTTCGCCTTGGGAAATAATTGGATCACGGTGCGGAGCAGGTAATCGATCTCCTGCTGTGAAGGCGCCGTCTTGCCGGGATCGCCGGAGTCGGGGACCTCAGTGGTGCCGACCATGATCTGCTCGTTCCATGGAATGACAAACACGGGGCGGCCATCCGCAGCTTCGGTATAGAGCGCGGAATTGGGAGCGCCGGCGAACCGGGGAAGAATGATGTGGGATCCGCGAATCCCGCCCAGCAGCGGCTTACCCGTGCGCACGGTAGAGCGCTGGCAGATGCGGTCCACCCAAGGGCCGGTGCAGTTGATTATCCATCCGGCATCGACGCGGTGATCTTTTCCCGTCGTACGGTCGCGCAGCAGCACGCCGCGGGCGCGACCTTGGGAAACATTCACGGCGATGACTTCACAATGATTGCGGACTATGGCTCCGGCGTCTTCGGCCTCGGTCATCCATTCGGCAACCAGGCGCTCGGGGAACTCGCACTGCGCATCCTCGTAGTTCAGAATCTGCCATTTGTGCCCGGCATCGAGGGCGCGATGCACGCGGGCTAAATCCATTTCACTGACGGGATTCGATTTCTTGCCTGAGAGCCGCTGGTAAAGCCATAGCCCGAAGCGCACTTTCAGGGCGCTGCGTTGGCTGTTCTCGTTCAGCAGGAAAAGAAAGTGCAGGGGCTGGACCAGGTGCGAGCGTTCGGCCAGAAGCCGTTCACGCTCGCGCACCGACTCCCGAACCAGGCCCAGTTCGCCATGCTCCAGGTAGCGGAGGCCACCATGAATGATGCGAGTGGAGCGGCTGGTAACGCCCGAGGCGAAGTCATTCTGCTCCAGCAGAAGCGTGCGCTTTCCGGCGCGCGCACATTCGCGGGCGATGGCGACGCCGTTTATGCCGCCTCCGACCACCACGACGTGGAAGTGCTGGCCTTCGAGCGAGGGTCGGGGTTTCAGGGCTAAGCTCATGATTTCCAAGCCAGAAAATGGCTATATGAGTACAGAGTTAAATCGCCGGGAGTTGGCCTGCCGATCCCTTTCCATGATTTTGCCTGTTTTGCAAGAGGATATGAAGGTGACGACAGTCCAGCACGCGCCGCGCACCTGCCATGATACCGAAAGTAACTTCGGCGAGGTATGGGAAAGCCCCACTCTTCGACCAATAGGAAACGGCGAAGAATGGGGCGGGAGCGACGCTGCGATTTCGTTAGGCGGCAGTTCTGGTGGCGCCTCGTGATTGGGCTGATGTTTCGGCGAACATCTGAATCATTTCGCGGTTGAACGCGGGGATGTCGTCAGGCTTGCGGCTGGTGACCAGTTTGCCGTCCCGGACTACTTCTTTATCTACCCAGTCGGCGCCCGCATTTTTGAGGTCCGTTTTTAGCGATGGCCACGAAGTCATGGTATGTCCCTGAACGGCGCCGGCCTCGATGAGCGTCCAGGGGCCGTGGCAAATGGCTGCGACGGGCTTGCCCGAGTCGGTAAAGCTTTTCACGAAGTCCACGGCTTGGGGATTCATGCGTAGAGTGTCGGGGTTCATTACGCCACCCGGCAGAAGCAGAGCGTCGAACTCGTTGGCATTGGCGGCACTCAGGGAGAGATCCACCGGGACTTCCTGACCCCACTCCTTGTGATTCCAGCCTTTGATCTTGCCCGCCTCGGGCGAGACGACCTTGGTAGTCGCTCCTGCCTGGTCCAGGGCTTTTCTGGGTTCGAGCAACTCTGATTGTTCAAATCCGTTGGTGGCGAGGATTGCAACTTTTTTTCCTTGAAGATTTTGATTTGCCATTGTTCCCTCCGTTATGAAATTGCGTTTGTGAGCGATTACTGGCGGCGGAGAAATGAATTTGTTTTAGGATGCCTGGCGCTATTTGGCGGTTGGTACCCTTCGGGAGCGGCTCAACAGATTCCATAAAGGAGGCAACGTGCGAGCGTTGCTTACCCTAACCGCAGTCATTTACATTGGAGTGCCGCATGCCGACTACTGGAGAACGCTTCGAACGAGCGGTGGAGATCATGGAACGGTTGCGCGCGCCCGGCGGTTGCCCGTGGGATCGCGAGCAGACGTTCGATTCGATCAAACCGTACACGCTGGAAGAGACTTACGAAGTGCTGGAAGCGATTGACAACCGCGACTGGCATGAACTTGCCGGCGAGCTGGGAGACTTGCTTCTGCAGGTTCTGTTTTATGCCGAGATGGCGAAAGAACAGTCCTTGTTCTCGATTGACGATGTCATCGACAGGCTATCGACCAAGCTGGTCGACCGCCATCCGCATGTGTTTGGAGATTTGAAGGCCGACACCGCCGCGGAAGTTAAGAAGAACTGGGAAGCTTTGAAAGTGGAAGAAAGAAAAAAGCGCCAGGGCAGCGGGGAGCCGGTCGCAAAGCCGTCGATTCTTGCGGGCGTCTCTTCGGCGATGCCGTCATTGCTGGAAGCGTCCAAGCTAAGTTCGCGGGCGGCACAGGCGGGATTCGATTGGCCGAACATTGAGGGACTGCTGGGCAAATTGCACGAAGAGACCGAAGAACTGCGGGAGGAACTGAAAGAGTTTCCGGCCCCCGGTCCGCGGCCGCAGGGCCACGGGATGGCTGGATCGGGGCGGACAGTGGTTCCGGAGCCGCTGCAGGCGCGCATGGAAGAAGAAGTGGGGGATCTCCTTTTCGTCCTTGTCAACATTGCGCGGTATTTATCCGTAGATCCCGAATCGGCGCTGCGCAAAACTAACCGGAAGTTCAAACGGCGTTTTCAGTGGATGGAGGATCGGCTCCGGGAGTCCGGGCGCGTTGCCGAT
>JAICJP010000090.1 GCA_025928375.1 Candidatus Sulfotelmatobacter sp. | reverse complement strand
CAGCTTGAAGTGCTGGACAGGCTGACGGAGGTGCAGGATTTTGCAGCGTCCCTGGAACAGAGCTGGGAGAAGAAACTTGAGGCAGTGAAGGAGCAACGGCTGCTGAAATTCGATAGCCGGGCACTGATCGCGATGGGGGCGCTGGCACTTTCGATCTCGGGGTACGTTATTCAGGACGCCCGGAATTCAGCCCGGCAAGATTCCGAACTGGCGGCGACGGAGGCACGGGTGCAGCGACTGGAGCAAATTGCGGCTACAACAACTGAGGCTCGGATTCGAACTGAAGTGCAGCTGGGCGAATTGCGGGAAGGGCAGAACGAGATCAAGGCATTGCTCGAGCCGCATAACAGCGCCGGCCGTCGAACCAGTTCGCGAAAGTAGATGGCATCGACCAAGAGCAGGGTGCGGACATGAATGATCAGAAGCAGGGATTAGGGATCAGGGATTAGGGACTGGTTTATCGCTCGAACGAACTATTTACCTAGGAGGAGTCATGAATTTTTTAAATGTATTGTTGCGTGCGGTGGGTTTTATTCCATCGCTGGTGGCGGGGATCGAAGGGATGTGCAAGAGCAAGTCTGGAGCGGAGAAGAAGGATGCGGCCATGATGTTTTTGGAAAGCGCGCTGAGTACTATGGACGCAGTCGCCTCGCGCGAAATCGTCGATGCGGACAAGTTTCGTCAGGGGATATCTCTTGTGATTGACGGGACGGTGCAATGCCTGAATGCGTCCACGTGGGCCAAGAAGGCTGGGGCGCAATAAGACTGCTAAAAGTCACCCCAACCTTCCTCGCGTCATCCGACGTCTTCGTTCCAGTGCTCCAAATTCTTTTTTACCTGGGCCATGAACTGGTCGGCGACTGCTCCGTCGATCAGGCGGTGGTCGTAGCCCAGCGTCAGATGAACGACGGAGCGGATGGCAATGGAGTCATTGCCATCTTTGTCGGTGATGACCAAGGGTTGCTTGGTGATGCCGCCCACGCCCATGATGGCGGAGTTTGGCTGATTGATGATAGGGAGGCCGAATACGGCACCGAACTGGCCAGGGTTGGTGATGGTGAAGGTGGATCCTTCGACGTCTTCAGGCTTGAGCTTCTTGGTGCGGGCGCGCTCGCCGAGATCGGTGATGCCGCGTTGCAAGCCTAAGAAGTTCAAATCGCCGGCATTCTTGAGGACGGGAACGATCAGGCCCCAATCGAGGGCGACAGCGATGCCCACGTTGATGTTGCGGTGGTAGCGGATGTTGTCGCCATCAATGTTGGCGTTGATGATTGGCCACTGCTGAAGAGCGATGATGGCGGCGCGCACGAAAAAGGGCATGAAAGTCAGGCGCACGCTGTGACGCTGCTCGAACCCGGTCTTGAGCTTACTGCGCAGGTTCACGATCCGCGTGAAATCGACCTCATACATGCAGTGAACGTGAGCGCTGGTGCGGCGCGACTCGATCATGTGCTTCGCGATCAACCTGCGCATGTTGGTCATGGGGACTAGATCGCCGGGGTAGGGAGCTGGTGCGGCGGGACGAGGGGGCGCGCTTGGGGACGGGGCCAGGGACGGTTCCGCTTCGCTCCGCGTTGGCGGGACAGCCCTAGCGGCTGCCTCTGCGTGAGAAGGCTGCGATCCTTGATTGTCGATGAACTGTTGGATATCTTGCTTGGTGATTCGGCCGCCCAGGCCCGTGCCTTTGATTTGTGAGAGGCTGATGCCATGCTCGCGGGCGATCTTGCGTACTAGCGGGGAAGAGCGGGCTTCGTCTTCCTCGTCGTGAGCGGCCGCCGGAGGAGCAGGCATCGGTGGAGGAGCAGGGGCTGCTTTCTTTTCTTCTTTGGGCGGTGCGGAGGGAGCGGCCGCGGGCTTTGCCGAGGGCGCAGCGGATTTGGCTGCGGCGGCTTCGCCATCAACGGCAATGGTTCCGACTACTGTATTCACGCCAACCGTGGTGCCCTCGGTGACTTTGATCTCCTGCAGGACTCCGGAGGCGGGGGCAGGGATTTCCGCGTCGACTTTATCCGTCGAGATCTCGAACAGGGGTTCGTCGCGCTGAACCTTGTCGCCGGGCTTTTTCAGCCATTTGGTGATGGTGCCTTCGACAATGGATTCACCCATCTGGGGCATGATGATGTCAGTTGGCATGATTTCCTTCTATGCGTCCCACGGGTCTAACAGAGGGGCGGGCGCAAACGAATATTATAGCGGGTGCTTGGAGGTGGATTGGGCGCACAGAGCTAAAGTTATGTCGCGCATAGGTCTACGCTCCCCTCGCTAAGTGTTGCGCTTCCGTTTGTTGCGGCCGAGGCGGCCATCCCTACATGACTAGTGATGATCTTTGTCGTGATCGTGGCTGAGATCTTTCATTCCTTCCTTGTTCTCAGGTTCCGGGCTGGTGCCGAAGCTGGTCTTCCAGTATTGCTGGACTGCGGGTGGAAGTTTGTCCATGTGAGAGAGGAACATTGTGATCTTCCACATGTCGGGCGGGGTGAGAGCCTTGTCCCACGCGGGCATGCCCGTGTAACGGACGCCGGTGCGAATGGTGTAGAAGATGTGCCACTCGGGATCGTCTGGGGGATCAGACACCAAGTTGGGCGGCGGCGGGTAGAAGGAGTTGCCGAGCGTGGAGGGCTTGCGGTCGAGGCCTCCATGGCACAGGGCGCAATTCATGGTGTAGAGCTTCATACCGTCGATCAGGTTTTGATCGTTGGGCATGAGGGGATTGGTTAAGCGAGGGGCGTGACGGTCCATGGAGGCATCGACCGCGCCCATGGCAAAGTGGCGTTCGAGGTGGGAAGGCTCGACATTTGCGGGTGTGGGGAACAAGCCCAGAGTTGCGACGCCGAGCGCGACTAGAATCAGCGCAACCAGCGTGACGATGATGCCAAGCAGGAATTTGCCCATGAGACCTCCGGCGATATTCTGGCAGAGCCGTGGCAGGAGCGCCAGTCAGGGATTGAGAACCGCTCTTATAAAAGAGTGATGAGAGGCCAGCAGGTTACGGAATTACTCAATGACTCTGCTTGACCCAGGCCAGAGCAAGCGCCAAGAGGCCCGTGCCGACGACAGTTATGGTGAACGAGGCAGCGAGGCGCAAGGCAGTTTTCAAGGTGCTTGAGAAAGTCACGTTGCACAAGCGGATGGCGGAGTAGAGGAGTGTGAGGCTGGCCAGGTCCAGGATGAGTACGCTCCAGCCATAGAACGAGGAACGAGTGCCTGCTGCTCTCCACTGCGCGGCCAATTTCGGTATTCCAGCCCAGGCGCTGTAGCAGGCTGTCCACCAGAGGTATTTCAGAAAGCAATTCGCCGCGGTGGTTGCTAAGGCGAGAGCTAGGGCGATGCGAAGGATCGGGAAGATGGTGCCGGAGGTTCGCTTGTTAGGGGCTTCGTTCCCGGGAATAGACCGATGTTGTTCAGTGGATAAATTCATTTGTTGCGGCGACTAGCTCAAGCATTCGTCACGAAAGGTTTCGAGCTTCGCTCGAACGGCGGACGATGGCGTCCGCCGCTACACGTTCAATACGCTTTCAGGCGGCGGGATTCGCGGACTAGATCTTCGAGCTTCGGCAGGTAGTGATGTTCTTGCGGAGGGGAGAACGGGATCGCGGAATCCAGGCCGGCGATGCGGACTATGGGGCCATCCAGATCGTCGAACGCTTCTTCGTTGATGATGGCGGCGATTTCTCCCGCCAGGCCGCCGGTGCGGGAGTGCTCATGCAGGACGATCACCTTGTTTGTCTTCTTGACGGTTTGCGCGATTGCCTCGCGGTCAATCGGAACCAGCGAACGTAAGTCGAGGATCTCGATTTCAATTCCTTCTTTGGCGAGAATGGCAGCGGCTTCCAGCGCGATGTGGACCATGGCGGCGTACGTGATGACGCTAATGTCGGTGCCTTCTCTGGCGACGCGCGCCTTGCCGATAGGGACTACATAATCGTTCTGCGGCACTTCTTCCTTTATGCGGCGGTAGAGATATTTGTGCTCGAAGAAGATGCAGGGATTGTTGTCTCGGATCGCCGCTTTGATCAGGCCTTTGGCGTCGTAAGGCGTGGCCGGGCAAATTACCTTCAGGCCGGGGTTGTGGACGAACCACATCTCGGGATTCTGCGAGTGGAAGGGGCCGCCGTGAACGTATCCGCCGCTGGGTCCGCGCAGGACGAGGGGAGCAGGAGCGCCCCAAAGGTAGTGCGTCTTGGCGACCATATTGGAGATCTGGTTGAAGGCGCAGCCGATGAAGTCCATGAACTGAAACTCGGCGACTGGACGCATCCCGGTGAGAGAGGCTCCGAAAGCCGCGCCAACAATGGCGGACTCAGCGATGGGAGTGTCGATGACGCGCTCGGTTCCGAAGCGATCGATGAATCCGTCGGTGACTTTGAAGGCGCCGCCGTAGATGCCGATGTCTTCACCCAGGCAGAAGACGGTCGGGTCGTGTTCCATTTCTTCCCAGATTCCCTGGCGGATGGCTTCGAGATAGGTTAGCTGCATACAGTTTCGAGTTTCAGGTTTCGAGTTTCCAGAAAAACCTTGGCCACGGATTTGAACGGATTTTCACGGATACTGCTACTTCAGATGCACCGCGGCTTCCGTTTCTTTATAAGCTGCGGTTCCCTTTTTTACTTTAGGTATGCCGTACTTCGGTTTGATTTCGTGGCAGCCGTTTTCGCAGAAGACTCCACCTTCGGCTGACTCTGGTGTTGGCATGGGAGAGTTCACGGCAACTTCTCTTTCGGCTTCGATTACTATTTCTACTTCTGCAATCAGGGCTTGATTGTCTTTCTGGCTTAGCCACTTTTTTTCCTTTACCAGATAATTCTCGAAGCGGGTCAGCGGATCACGCTTTTTCCAGAAGTCGAACATGCTCTTTGGCACGTAGCTGGCTGCGTCATGGATGGCGTGGCCTTTCATGCGCATCATTTTTGCTTCGATGAGTGTCGGGCCTTGGCCGCGGCGGGCACGCTCTACGGCTTCGTGAGTTGCGTCGTAGACCTGGCAGGCGTCGGTGCCGTCGACGATTACGCCGGGGATGCCATATCCGATGGCGCGTTCGGCCAGATCTTTGCAGCGGTACTGCATGTTCGAAGGAGTGGAATAGGCCCAGAGATTGCTTTCGACGATCAGCACCAGTCCTAAATTCTGCACGGCAGCAAAGTTGATGCCTTCGTAGGTGACGCCGGTGGACTGGCCTCCGTCGCCGATATAGGTCATCACGGCGATGTTGCGTCCCTGCAGGCGAGCGCCTAGAGCCACACCGGACATTACGGGAATAAGATCGCCCAACATGGAGATGGGAGAAACCATGTTGCGCTTTTCGATGTCGCCGAAATGGCTGGTGCCGTCGCGGCCTTTGGTGGGGGAATCGGCTTTGGCCATGTACTGCATCATGGTGTCGCTGGCGCGGAAGCCGCGGACTAGCAAGGATCCCTGGTTTCGGATCATGGGGGCGAACCAGTCGTCCTTGTCGAGTGCGTAGGCGGAGGCGCAGGAGCAGGCTTCCTGGCCCAGTCCGAAGTAGACTCCGCCGACCACTTTCCCTTGCTTGTACAGATTTTCGAGAGCGATCTCCATTTTGCGATTGAGCAGCATGTAGCGGTAGATCTCGATGGCTTGCTGCTGGTCGAGGTATTTGGAGTCGCGGATCGGCGGGACGGGGGCATCCAAGTCGCCGCTGACTTCGTAGAGGACATGTTCCTGACCCTGCTTGTCTTTTCCCGTGAGTTGGCGGATTTCGAATTGCGGGTGCTCCAGGCGGTAGTCGGGGATGTTGTAGGTGCGGAGGTTTTGTTGGCTGCCGCCGTTTTTGCTCGAGCTTCGCTCGGGGGCGGACGAGGCGTGCGCCCCTACACGAGCGGCGGTGGATCGGGAGCCGTTGCGCGAGTTGCGGCCGTTGGATGATGCCTTGGATTTTCTTTTGTTGTTCCCCATGTAGGCGGCGCTTGGGCGCGGTGTATTGATGGTATCGCGAGAGTGGGGCGGAGGGCTAGAGCGGGGGATCGTAGGCGGCCCCGCTTCGCTTCGGCTCGACAGCAAGGGCTGTCGCTACGTGGGCCTGGTCACGCCCAGGAGTTTTCGTCTTCTTTATGCAATTGGTGGAGTTCGGGCGGCGGGGTCATCGGGACACCTACGGTCCGGCCCAAGAGGGCGTCTATGGTGTCGACCCATAGGATTTGGGATTGGAAGACGACGCCGAAATTGCGGGAGATGGATTCAGCTACGGCGTTGAGGTCGAGTTCGCGGCCTAGTTCTTTTTCCATGGAGGTTACGGGTCTGGTCGTGATGCCGCAGGGGATGATTAGGTCGAAGAAACTTAGGTCCGTGTTTACGTTGAGGGCGAAGCCGTGGGAGGTGACCGAACGGGAGATGTGGACGCCGATTGCGGCTAGCTTGGCTTCGGCAGCTGTCGAGCTTCGCTCTACTGAGCGGACCAATGGGTCCGCCGCTACATGGGCTGAGGCGAGTTCTGGATTCGTCCAGACTCCGGTCAGGCCTTGCACTCGCTTTGTGGGTATGCCGGAATCCGCGCACGTGCGCATTAAGACGTCTTCTAGCTTTCGGACGAATTCGATTACGCCCATGGATTTGCGGGAGGAGTCAGGGCGAGTCTTCGACTCGCCCGGGCGGACGACGGCGTCCGCCCCTACATTGGATCGGCCGGCGTCCGCCCCTACACGGGATCGGAGGTCGAAGATGGGGTAGCCTACGATCTGTCCTGGGCCGTGGAAGGTTACGTCGCCGCCGCGGTCGCATTCGAACAGTTCTACACCGCGATTTTTGAGGAGTTCGGATGAGGCTAGTATGTTGGTGGCTTTGGCGTTGCGGCCTAGCGTGATTACCGGCTTGTGTTCGAGGAGGAGCAGGACGTCGCCGATCTTATCTTCTTTGCGAAGGGCGACCAGTTGCTGTTGCAGGCGGAGACCCGTGGCGTAGTCGATTGTGCCGAGTTGGACGACCGAGATCATTTTGTAATCTGGTAACTGAAAAACAAATCCTTGCAGTCAGAGGTAACTACTTACTCAATTTCTTCATGCGTTAATCGCCATTCCGTACACACTGTTGGATGCGTCTAGCATGGCTTCGGCTAAGGTTGGATGCGCGTGGATGGTCCACATCAGGTCTTCTACTGTCGCTTCCATTTCCATGGCTGCTACTGCTTCGGCGATCAGTTCGGTAGCTTGCGGGCCGATTATGTGGACGCCCAGGATCTCGCCGTAATCTGCGTCGGCGACAATTTTGATGAAGCCTTCGTGCTGCCCCACGATGCTGGCGCGGGAATTGGCGGTGAAGGGGAACTTGCCGATCTTTAAGTTATATCCGGCTTCGCGGGCCTGGGTTTCGGTCAGGCCTACGCTGCCAATTTCCGGATGGCAGTAGGTCGCGCCGGGGATGCGTTCAGGGTTGACGGGCTTCGCGGTTTTTCCGGCGATCTTCGCCACTGCAACTAAAGCTTCCATTGCCCCTACATGGGCGAGTTGGGGCGTGCCCAGAACGATATCTCCCACTGCATAGACGCCCGGTTCGGAGGTTTGCATCCAGGAATCGGTCTTGATGAACTCGCGCTCCGGCTTGATTTTCGTGCGCTCGAGACCGATGTTCTGGGTGCGAGGTTTGCGGCCTATCGCGATCAGGATTTTATCGGCTTCGATTTTGTGCTGCTTGCCGTCCGCCGTGATGGCCACCGCAATCCCGGTTTTTGTCTTATCGACCTTCTCTAGCTTCGCGCTGGTGTGGAAGTTGATGCCGCGCTTCCGATAGACACGGGCCAGTTCTTTCGAGACCTCTTCATCTTCCACCGGAACCAGGCGCGGGAGCATTTCAACGATAGTGACTTCGCAATCGAAGGAGCGATAAATCGATGCGAATTCCACTCCGACTGCACCGGCTCCGACGATCACCAGGGATTTCGGAATCTCTTTCAAGCTGAGAATTTCGATATTAGTCAGAATGCGGTCGCTGACTTCGAGGCCGGGAATCATCCTGGCTTCAGAACCGGTGGCGAGGATTACGTTTTTCGCTCTGAGCTGGGTTGTCTTACCATCGTTGGTGACTTCGACTGTGTGAATGCCGTTCTGGGCTGGGCCGGTGAGCTTGCCGTAACCCTTGATGGTCTCCACTTTGTTCTTCTTCATCAGAAAATCAAGACCCTTGGTGTGTTTGGTCACGATCTTGTTCTTGCGGTCCTGGATGGCGGCCCAATTGAGCTTGCGGGCATCGACGCCTTCGATGCCGAATTCTTTGGCATCCTTGAGGTGATCCCAAAGTTCGGCGTTGAACAGCAAAGCTTTGGTGGGAATACAGCCGACGTGAAGACAAGTTCCGCCGAGGAACCCGTCTTTTTCAATGAGCGCGGTCTTCAGGCCGTACTGGCCGGCGCGGATTGCACCGCTGTACCCAGCGGGACCGCTGCCGATGAATGCGATGTCGTAGATAGTTTCTGGCAAGGTCTTCCTCTTTAGAAGAGATGACTGCAGGCAAACTATCGATTCTAGAACAGGGGATCGGGGTGGGCAAAACGCGGAAGACGAGAGCGCGTCATCTCTCGCTACGATGCGTCGAAAACGTCGAGTCTGGAACCGAATGCCGTGGGTCGGATGCTGGCAATTCCTCTGCTATCATCGACAGAGTCGGTCGTCATGCAAATCGCAATTATCCCCAGAATGGAAGACGAAGAAGACGAGGAGATTCCCGTCTTTTCCGGTAGAGGAGAAGCGTTTATGGATGAAGTTCCAGCTACAGGTTCGGGCCACGCCCGGCGCAACGAGGACATTGCTCTCGATTTGATGAAGTTTGTCGCGATGACTACCGGGTACGGGCGCACGACGTCCACCGGAGTCGGTTTTCAGGGCAGCGGATCGGCCGCCAAGCCCGAAGATTACGCCGAGAAACTGCTTGAACTGTACGGCCGCTGTCTAGGCGCGGTGAGCGGCAAAAAGTAAACGGCGAGCGTGGCCCGCTGAAATGCTAGAGAGGCGATCGCCCCCGTCAAAAGCACTTTGCTATACATACGCGCGTGGATCTCAACAGAGGTTTACGCGCGTCTTGTTTTGGCAGGCCCGCCATTTTATTCAGGCTGCGGAGGCGGCTGTTTCGGGCGGTTCGATTACGCCGCATCAGTTCCGCTGCATTTGTGATCTTTTACGTGCTGGCGGAGTGCACCGACGACGCGTTCTTTGCGACCGACAGTGGTTTCGAGTTCCTTGTCCAGGCGGGCAAATGCACCCCGGTCGTTTCCGCGGAAGGCGTCGAGCATGGCTTTGGTGAGGTCGGAGAGAGTTTGCAGAGTCAACTGCAACTCATGCTGGAGATTCGCGTACTCCGGGCATTGATCGACCATGACTGGAGTTAGGATGTCAGGGGTCAGTCTTCCGTTGGTCGGAAATATGCGCTCGCTGTGTTATCTTGCGAAGTTCCCAAGCGGCCATGCAGAGTTCGCGAGCGAGTTCGATCAGTTCTCTCGCTAAGGCAAGCTGCTCTTCGGTTTCGCGGGCCAAGTCGTCAGGAGAAGGAACTGGAAGGTTCTTTACAGGCCGCCATTGTTTTTGCCGTTCAACGGGCATATCTCACCCCAAGCAAAACACAGTAGCATTGAGCGATTGGGACAAGCACGCGCCAAGATACGCCAGAGTGAGGAAAAGAAGAACGGTAGTGTGCGCCAAAATGCGCCAGATTATTCGCGCTTGTCGCTAGAGTGCAAGCACCGACTGAGCGAATAAAACCGCGCCCGAATTGGACGCGGTTTTGTGTGCTGAGCGCTGGAGGCGCTCGTGAACTTCCGGATGCTTAACGGCGTCTGCCGCCTTTTTTCTTTGCGGTTTTCTTGGCGGCCTTCTTGCCAGCTTTCTTTCCCGCCTTCTTGCCGGATTTCTTTTTGGCTGGCTTTTTCGCAGCTTTCTTTGCGGCCTTCTTCTTGGCTGCGGGCTTTTTCTTGGGTGCGGCTTTCTTCTTGGCCGGCGCTCTTCTAGCGCCGCCGCCACCACCGCCGCCAGTGACGGGTCGCGGAGCCGGAGGTGCGGGCGCAGGTTCGGAGTCGGATTCGGTTGTATCGGGGCCGGTCATGCCGGGTTCCTCTTCCTCTTCTTCTTCCTCTTCAAAATCTTCTTCGAGCGACTCGCTATAAGCGCCGCTGTCGCCGAACTCTTCTTCTTCGTCACGTCCATAGAGCGTGGGATCGTAAAACGTCATTGCTCCTCCTGATTTCAGTGGCGGCCGGAGGCGGTACGCCGCCCGGCTGCGGGCACAAGGAAAGTTAAAAGACCACCGGAAAACTTCTGCTGCAACGGCGCCGGATTATAGCATGAGATTCGGTGCGCTCTGCAAGGACTCCAGATACACGCGCTCCTGTGTTCCTTTGCACGGTTACGAAAACCGGAGGTGGCCATCTTTTGCCGAGCCGGATGTCTATTCCGATGTACACTCCGTCGTCCCAGGCCCACGGAGGCGCAAGATGAGCCCCGAAGAACGACAGAATATGAACTGACCTTGCCAGCGAATTCAGGAAGAAAAGGATTCACACCCATTCGACAAGCTGATGAAAGAATTGAATGATTTGCTGGAACTTACAAGAGATCATGCACCGAGGTCGCAGACCGAGCCAGATCGGCATTAGCTTTTCGGTAGGGCTCGGAAGCCAGACAAGGTTCTCCTGCAATGGCTACTGCAGCATCTAATCTCATCTTCTATCTACAGTATGTAGCGTAAACAACGGTTCGGAGCGGGCCAGCATCCCAAACTCCCTATTGAGAGCGGGTTTTGCCATGCCACGGAGACGCCTCGAAGATCGAATTCACGACTTGTGCCGGCGGGCAAATGAGCGGGATTGGCCCCGGATCCTTTCTGAGCTACGCAAGGCTATTCGGGAACATACCTTGCGGGTTGCCAACCGGAGCGCTGCCGCGGTGGTCGGCGGACAGCCGCAGATCATGAGGGAGCGCCGCGAGCGCAGGGAAGTCCCGCAGGGGTGGTTCCTCAGGGATTTCCAGGAAGGGGAAGACGGTCGAGTCAATTAGCAAGAGTGCTTGCGTTCGTTGGGGCCCTCTCAGCTGAGAAGAGCAACCTAAGTAATAGAGAGAGCTAGGTTTGCTCTGTTTCTTCCGCCGCCAACTCGAGAGCACAGCAGGGCTCCGCCCTACCGGACAGCCCGGGGGCGGCTGCAGCTACATAAAACTTACGACAAGTTAAAATCCCACTTCTCGCAACAGCGGCGAGAAGTGGGCACTCACGTTCTAGTCCAGTCTTTAGGCCAGTGCCTACAAAAGACTATTTCAGCGTCTTCACGTATTCCGCAACGGCTTTGGCATCATCGGCGGAGAGCCCGGCCATTGCCTTTTTGTGCGGGGCCTTCTTTGCTTCCTCGCCCTTGGTGAGCAGATCGGTGATCTGCTCGGTGCTGAGGCTGATGCCCTTCACGGCCGGGCCGATCTTTCCCTGACCCTCTGTTCCATGGCAGGACGCGCACTTGGTCTTGTAAAGGGCGGCGCCGTCTGCTGCGAAGGCGGGCAAAGCGATCGACACTGACAACGAGATGACTACTAACAGAACAATGAATTTCGTGATCCTCATGAGCTTCTCCTTGACGGTAAGTAAGTTATTTAGAGCGTAGAGCCAAATAACAGAGAAGTTTAACGCTGCCGGGCAAAGCGGAATGTGATTTTACGCACGTGTGTATGGGAGCGTGGCGCGGGGAACGGCTGGCGAAGGAATGCTCAGGAGTGGTCTGTTGAGCAGAAACTTATCGGGCGATCTGGATGTTCAGGATCATCCCTGGGCGGATTACGCCGATATTGCGGTTGCTGCGCTTTAGAGCCGTTACAGTGGTGCGGTACGCGTTGGCGATGGAGTAGAGAGTCTCGCCGGATCTGACACGGTGGCGAACTACAGCCACGTCTTCTTCACTCAGACGCTCGATTTCAGATGACTTCGTGGCTGGAGGCTTGACGCTCGCGGTTTCCGTCTTCGGGCGCTTGGACCTGCTTCGCGAGGCAGCCATTTCCGACTCGCGGGCGCTGGGCGAGATCGGCAGATGCAATGCGAGCACTCTGCGTCCACTCAGGCTACTGGTGCTGCTGCGGATGCCATTCCAGCGGCGGAGTTGTTGGGGCGAGATGCCAAAGTTGTCGGCTACGCTCTCAACCGTATCCCCTTTGCGAACATGATAGCGGGTAATCCGGCGAGCGTAGGTCGCGGTGTCAGACGCCGGGTGCTTGCCAGGGTTCACCGGAATCACCAGCCGAGCTTGAGGGTCGAGTTCGCGGCCTTCGAGGTGGTTGACCTCGGAAATCTGCCGGATGGTGGTGTGATAGTTACGCGCCAGCGAGGCCAGTGTTTCTCCCGGGGTTACCACGTGATAGCGCCACCACAGGCGCATGTCGGGAGGGATGCTGGCGATGGCGGTCTGATAATCGTCGCGGGTTCCGGCAGGAAGATGCAGTTCGAACTTGCCGGTGCGCGGGGTCGTCATGCGCAGCAGGCTGGGGTTCAGATCCTGCAACTCGCTGGGCGTTGAACCCACGCATTCCGCAACCAGCCGCAGGTCCACCGGATAATCGATGGTAACGGTGTCATATTCCGCCGGGCGTTCCATCACAACATCTTGCAGGCCATACTGCGCCGGATTCTTCGCCATAATAGTTACGGCAAGAATGATGGGGACGTAGTTCTTGGTCTCCTTGGGCAGGACGTTGCGGTTGTAGAGCTCCCAGAAGTCGGCGTAGCCGGTGCGCTTGACGGCCGCCTGGACGGTGCCAGGCCCGGAGTTGTAGGCGGCCATGGCTAAATACCAGTCGCCGAACTGGTTATAGAGATCTTTCAGATGGCGGGCGGCAGCGCGGGTGGACTTCTCGGGATCCTGGCGGTCGTCCACGTAAATATTGTGGTGCAGGCCATAGCCTCGGGCGCGGCTGCCCATGAACTGCCAGATGCCGCGGGCTCCAACGCGAGAAACCGCCAGCGGATGAAAGCCAGACTCGGCTTGCGCCAGGTAAATCAGGTCTTGCGGGACGCCCTCTTCTTTCAAGATCGGCAGCATCATCTCGCGGTACCTGCCGGAGCGGGCGAGGGCGCGCTCAAAAATGCCGCGTCCATGATTAGAGAAGTAGGCGATGAACCCGGCGACCTGGTCGGTCATCATGAGCGGGAGGTCGGACCGGGTGTTCTTGACGTCCGCTTCGGCTTTGGCTTTGGTGCGAGCGTCGGCGGAAGGACTGAGTTCGTTTGTCTGATCGATGGGCGCCGGTTCGGACTTCTGTTGCGGCTCCTGAGCCTCGGCCTGTTCGATATCAGCGGCCGTGCCGCCAGGGTATAACTCATTCACGCCCTGAACAATACGATCGAATTCTTTCTGCAGACGCGCATCCGACCGGATATCCAGATTGCTGGACAGGAGGCTGTTGAGAGCGTCGTCAAAATTCTGCTTGGCCTGATCCTGTTTGCCGGCGTGGAACTGGGTCAGACCATCCTGGTATTTCTTTTCCGCGTTATCCACCAGCAAGGTTACCGGGTCCGGAATAGGAGCAAGCGAGGCAGCAGCCTCGGGCCTGGCCGACTGCTCTGCGTTTTGCGCTTGCTCGGCGGCAGCCTGCTTTTGCTCTGCTGCTGGCTTCTTGGCCTCTTGGGCGGTGGTTGCAGAATCCTTGTTCGAGGGCTGCAGGGCAGGCGGATTGGCTGGAGGCTTTGCCGCGACCGGCTTCTGCGCTGAGTGGCAGGCGCACACTCCGAGGAGGGCGGCCACGAGCAGTGCGGTCCGGACGTGGAGGTCTACGAATCGCATGTTCCTCAATAAGATGCGCGGCCTCTCCCTGGAGTTGACGTCCGCAGAATTCTACCAAAAATCGTACCCTTGGGAGGCTTTATGGTCAATCGCAGAAAGGACCTAGCAGGCGTTACTTTGGGCACGGTTACCCCCTCCGGAAGTCGAAGCTGTTTCGTTAGACCCCGGTACGCGGCAGGACGTCGCACCGGTATCCAGTTTTTGGGCTGCAGCGACTCGCTCGCTGCGCTTCGCTCGGAGGCCCATTGGGCTGTCTCTACGCAGGCGACGGTGACTCAGCGATGATTCGTGACTCTGATCTCGAACAGCTTGGGCCACAGCTTGCCGGTGACGAAGAGGCGGCCGCCGTTGGGGT